>DUTS01000113.1 GCA_012841935.1 Clostridia bacterium | reverse complement strand
GTTTTATCTTTTTATGTTTTATTGGGTTTACTTGAGGATAGTGGTTATTTACCGCGGTTAGCTATTTTAACTGATCTTGTTTTTCGTAGATTGGGTTTACAAGGAACTAATATTATTCCTTTTATGCTTGGTTATGGTTGTGCTATTCCCGCTATTTTAAGTACCCGTGCGGTAGGTGAAAAACGGGAAAGATTAGTGGTGGCTACTTTGTTAGCCATTGGTGTTCCCTGTATTTCTCAAACTGGTGCCTTTATTTCCCTTTTGGGAGAACATTCGCTGCTTTTAATTTTTGCTTTATATGGCTTAGCACTTATCACTATGTATTTAATTGGTCTTCTATTAAAAAGATTTTCTACACGACCTGAAATACCGTTAATTTTGGAATTACCGCCTTTATTGATACCTCAGGCTAAAGTAATTGCTCAAAGAACTTGGGTGCGTTTACGACATTTTGCCCAGGATGCTTTATTTCCTTTAACTACTGCGGTAGCTTTTACCGCAATTTTATATGAAACAGGAGGCCTAGCTTATTTGGGACATTTACTAGAACCTTTGGTGGTGCGTTGGTTAGGTTTACCTGCTGAAGCTAGTGTGGCTTTAATTATGGGGATTGTACGTCGCGAATTGGCTGTACTGCCATTAATTGATCTTAATTTAAGTCTTACACAATTATTTGTCGGTTCGGTTTTGGCCTTGTTTTATATGCCTTGTATTGCTGTTTTTGGTGTGTTTGCTAGTGAGTTTGGTATGGGAATGGCTCTGATGATTGGTTTGGTAACTACTGGTTTGGCTTTTTTAATGGGTGGTTTCTTTAATCATTTATTTCAATTGTTGATTTGGTTTTGGGGCTGATAAAATTTTGGCAATCAGATAAAATAAATTGAAAGGAGGGAAATAAATGTTAAAGCGTTATTCTCAATCTGAAGAGGACTATTTGGAAGCCATCTATTTGATTGAGTTAAAAAATAAGGTGGTGCGGGTCAAAGATGTAGCTGAAAGTGTGGGTGTGACTATGCCTTCAGTAGTTTCCGCTATTCGTTCTTTATCGGAAAAAGGTTTGGTGGAACAGGAACAATATGGTCATATTGAGCTTACACTGAAGGGAAGGAAAGTAGCCCGAGATGTTTACGAAAGACATAAAACTTTGTATACTTTTTTTCATCAGTTTTTGGGTTTGGAAGCTGCTATTGCCGAAAAAGATGCTTGTTTAATGGAACATCATTTATCTCCGGAAACTAGACAGCGTTTATTAAAAGTGCTAGAGTATGTGCAAGGTTGTGAAGAAGTACTATTTTTGGAACGTTTATGGCATTTTATTGAAACAGGGGATCGCTTGGGACCTTGTAGTGGTTGTGGGGTAAAGTAGAAAGTAGGAATTAAAATGGCGGAAAATGTTGTTTCCACTCAGCGTTATAAAATTTTGGCTGCTTTGATGCTCGGGGGAATTATGGGGCCAATTGATGCTAGTATTGTTAATGTTATTTTGCCAACTATAGCTCATTTTTTTAACGCCTCTTTGGCAACGGCACAATGGGTTCCTTTGATTTATCTTTTGACAATTAGCAGTATGCTATTGTTTTACGGGCGTTTGGGTGATATTTGGGGATATCGGTTAATTTATTTAATTGGTCTAGGCTGTTTTGTTGCGGCTTCTTTGTTTTGTGGTTTAGCTCCCACCATTTATTTTTTAATTGTTTTTCGGGCTTTACAAGGTATTGGAGCTGGTATGATGATGGCAGTACCTTTTGCCATTTTGACTGCTGTTTTTGAGCCCCATGAGCGGGGCAAAGCTATGGGGATTAATGCCATCAGTATTTCGGCTGGCTTAGCGTTGGGTCCTACACTGGGAGGATTATTGACTGCACTTTGGTCTTGGCGGTTAGTTTTTTTAATTAATCTACCTATTGGTCTTATTGCCCTATTATGGGGTTTAAAGGTTATTCCTGATTTAAAAGGTAAGCCTGGACGTATGGACTTTGGGGGTGCTTTAACAGCTTTTGTTAGCCTTTTGTCCTTTCTCTTTTTTATTAATCATTTACAGGTAGATGGCTGGAGCTTGTTAAGTGGTTCGGCTCTGGGTATTGCTTTACTTGCTGGTATTGCCTTTCTTTATTTTGAAAGTCATTTACCAGACCCGATGGTAAATTTAGATTTATTTAAAAATCGTACCTTTTCTCTCGGTATAATTAGTTCTTTATTAAATTTTGCTTCACAATATACTTTGGTTTTTTTAACACCTTTTTATTTACAGCGAGTGATGAACTATTCTCCGGAAAAAATCGGCTTTTTAATGACTAGTTTTCCTTTGGCTGTAATGCTGGTGGCCCCTTTAAGTGGTGCTCTCTCTGATAAATTTGGCAGCCGGCGTTTGGCTGTACTTGGTTCTGGATTATGTGCGGTTGCTTTAATCACTATGGCTTATTTACCACTCATGGCTACCGCTTTTGTGGTTAGCTGGCGTTTAGCTCTGTTTGGTTTAGGAAATGGAATTTTTCAGTCCCCGAATAATAATGCGGTAATGGGTAGTGTGCCGCGACCTTATTTAGGGGTTGCTTCTAGTGTTTTGGGTACAGTGCGTAATGTGGGTATGGCAGTAGGTATTGCCTTTGCCGGTCTACTGCTTTATTTGTCAGTTCCCCCGGAAATTATTGCTCGGGAGTATTTGACTGGCAGTGATGCCTTCGCTTTTTTAAAGGGTTTACATGCCGCTTATTTGTTTGGTGCTTTTTGTTCTTTGTTTGCTGCCTATTTTTCTTTTAAACAGGCCAAGGGGGTGTGATTATGAAAAAGGTAGGTATTATTCGCTGTCAGCAAACTGAAGATTTATGCGTGGGAAGTACGGATTTTAAAATAGCCCGTAGGGGAAAAGGTAGTTTTGAAGAATTTGGTCCGGTAGAAATTATTGGTTTTGTCTCTTGTGGTGGCTGCCCGGGGAAAAGAGCGGTACAAAGGGCAAAATTAATGGTTGAACAGGGAGCAGAATTTATTGTTTTGGCTTCTTGTTTGGTTAGGGGGACACCACTGGCGTTTCCATGTCCCCATTATCGACAAATTAAAAAAGCCATTATTAGGGAAGTGGGGGAAATTGTCATTGAGGGAACACATTAAAATTCTTTTGGCTACTCATAATTTAGGTAAAGCAAAGGAAATTAAAAAAATGCTGCCTGATTTACCATTACAAATATTTACTTTGGCTGATTTAGTTACTTGTCCACCTGTAGAGGAAACAGGCAGTACTTTTTTGGAAAATGCTTTATTAAAGGCACAAGCTGCAGCCTTGTTTTCCGAATATCCTGTTTTGGCAGATGATTCAGGTTTAGAGGTGGATGCTTTGGGTGGTCAACCCGGTGTTTATTCGGCTCGTTTTGCCGGGGAAGCAAGCAGTGATTTAGTTAATAATTTGAAATTATTGGAATTACTAAAGGATGTTCCTCCGGAAAAAAGAGGGGCACGTTTTAAATGTGCCTTAGTATTAATCACCCCCCGGGAGAAAATTTACAGTGTGGAAGGAATTTGCCCTGGTGTAATTCTCAAGGAATTGAAGGGAAGTGGTGGTTTTGGTTATGATCCCCTTTTTTATATACCCCAACTTAAAAAAACAATGGCTGAATTAGGTGTTGAAGAGAAAAATAAAATTAGTCATCGCGGACAGGCTTGGCGGAAAATGATTCCTTATATAACTGAGGTTATTTCATGAAAATTGGTTTAGTTGGGGATACACATGGTTCGGCAGAAGCCTTGAAAAAAATTGAGCAGGTTTTTACGGGGGTTAATCTTTTATTCCACACCGGGGATCATTGGCAAGATGGTGTTTATTTGGAAAAGAAAATGGGCCTTCCTGTTTTGGCTGTTAAAGGAAATTGTGATTATGGTTCACAGCCGAGTGAACTGCAGCTGAAGTTAAAGGATAAACAATTTTTTTTGACTCATGGCCATACTTATGGAGTTAAATTTACAATTAAAACTTTATTGGCTCGTGCTAAAGAGTTGGGGGTGGATTATTGTCTATTTGGACATACCCATCGCCCTTTTTTAAAAAAGGAAGCAGGTATCTATTTTTTAAATCCTGGCAGCTGGGCTTTCCCTAGAGGTAAAGAAAAGTATATAGGAATTGGCTTGCTATATCGTGAAAATGAATTTCAACCTTTTTTTGTGCAGGGATAAAAAATATTTTGTATACATTATTAAAGGGATGCACTACTTTTGATTAATGTGGTACAATTAAGTTTAAATTTAGGAGGTGGTTTTTTTATGAAAGGTTTTGCGATGTTGGGAATTGGTAAAGTAGGTTGGATTGAAAAAAAGGATCCGGTTGCCGGTCCTTTTGATGCTGTTTGTCGACCTTTGGCTTTATCACCTTGTACCTCTGATATCCATACTGTTTTTGAAGGTGCTTTGGGTGAACGTAAAGACATGATTTTAGGTCACGAGGCTGTAGGTGAAGTTGTAGAGGTAGGTAGTGAAGTAAAGGATTTTAAACCTGGGGATCGAGTCGTTGTGCCTGCCATCACTCCGGATTGGCGTTCTTTGGAAGCACAAGCCGGTTTTTCGCAGCATTCAGGGGGAATGTTAGCCGGTTGGAAATTTTCAAATTTTAAAGATGGTTCTATGGCTGAATTATTTCATGTAAATGATGCAGACATGAATTTGGCTTTATTACCTGAGGATGTTTCTTTGGAATCAGCCGTAATGCTTACTGATATGGTTACTACTGGTTTTCATGGTGCTGAATTGGCTAATTTACAATTTGGCGATACTGTGGTTGTTGTCGGTATTGGTCCTGTAGGATTAATGGCAGTAGCCGGGGCCAAATTAAAAGGTGCTGGTAGAATCTTTGCTGTGGGCAGTAGGCCTTTATGTGTGGAAGCCGCTAAATTTTATGGGGCTACTGACATTATTAATTATCGTGATGGAGATATAGTGGAACAGGTCTTGAAATTAACGGATAATCAAGGTGTTGACGCTGTAATTATTGCTGGTGGTACACCAGAGGTTGTGGCTCAAGCGGTAAAAATGGTCAAGCCAGGTGGTCATATTTCTAATATAAATTATCATGGTGTGGGAGAATCACTGCCTATTCCCCGTGTAGAATGGGGTAGTGGTATGGCTCATAAAAACATTGTTGGTGGTTTGACACCTGGGGGACGTTTAAGAATGGAAAAATTAATTAGTTTAGTTAGTCATGGACGCCTAGATCCAAGTAAATTGGTTACTCATGTCTTTAATGGTTTGGAATATGCCGAAAAGGCACTTCTGTTAATGAAGGATAAACCGCGTGATTTAATTAAGCCAGTGGTCTTGGTTGAATAGGGGTAATATGGAAAGGTAAAAAGGTGTTCTGGAAATTAAGTTTTTCCAGAACACCTTTTTTGTTTGGCTTCGACTTGGGGAATAATTTTAGTCAGTTAATATTTGTTGAGTATAATAGGCGATGCCGATAGCCCCAGGACCTACATGTAGACCAATAACTGGACCGATATCTAATATTTTAACTTCACTTTGTAGTTTTTCTTTAATTTGGTTAGCTAAGGAAGTGGCTTCTGGTAGGCAGTTGATATGGTGCACAATGACTTCCCCTAATCCATAGTGTTCAATATCGGCAGCCATAGTTTCAATCATAGTTTGTAGAGCCTTTTTTTGAGTACGTATTTTTTTAAATACAGCTGTTTGACCATTTTTTACGGTTAATATGGGGATTATTTTTAAAATATGTCCTAAAAGTGCGGCTGCTCCACCTATACGTCCCCCTTTTTTTAGATATTCCAAGTTGGCGGGGATAAAAAGAAATTTGCTGCGTTCAATATTTTTTTCCGCAGCATTTTTCACTTCCGCAAGTGATTTACCCAACAGGGCCGCCTTAGCGGCTTGAATAACGGCAAATCCCAATTGCATACAATTGGAGCGGGAATCTATAATTTCAATGGAGGCTTCTTTATTTTCTTGTAAAATTTTTTTCTTTACCGCTTGTGCGGTGGCATAGGTTCCGCTCATTTCCGAGGAGATGAAAATCCCTAAAAGGTTTTTACTTTTTTTTAAAAGCAGTTGCATGGTTTCGTAAAGGTCCCCAAAAGTAGGTTGTGAAGATTGGGGGATGCCTTTTTTCTTCATTAATTGATAAAAAGTGCTATTATCTATTTCTGTTTCTTTAAATGAAATGTCGTTAAAAGAAACATTTAAGGGAACGGTAGTGATTTGCAGTTCTTTTTTGGTTTTCGAGTCAATATAGCTGGTACTGTCCGTGAATACTTGTACTGTCATGATTTCACCTCATAATTATTACTATGTTAAACAAGGGGTTAATACAATAGTATAATAATTAAAGGATTTTTGCACGGGCTTTTTAAATTGGTTTGAAGTAATAGATTTTGTTTCTAAGCAAAAAATATATTTAAAAAGCAGGACCCCTGTTTTGGGGATCCTGCTTTTTAGTTATAATTTTGTGGAGCTGGTGATGTGATTTGAACACACGACCTGCTGATTACGAATCAGCTGCTCTACCCCTGAGCTACACCAGCAGCAATATTATTATAAATAGGGGAAAGGGGGTTGTCAATAATAGGCGGAAACATGAATTTCGGCTTGTTGTAAATCGATGATTTCTTGACGGGAGTAATCACCTAGTTCTGCCTCTCTGATTTGGGCTAAGGCTTCGTCTATGGGAATAATTTTAAAGTTTGTTTTGTTGTTTGCTGTCCATTTTCTTGTCCAAACGGGAATATAGGAGGAGTTTTTAAAATAGGGTTCTTGGGTTTCGGGGTCAATACCGAAATGGAGGTTGGCGATTACAGCTGTTTTTCTTTCTAGTCCGTTTTGATCTGAAATGAAATTGCCTAAAGAATAAACTACATATTGTTTTTTACCTTCATCATTAATGATTATATCTGAACCTTGTAAAACATGAGCATGACTTCCCAAAATTACGTCGGCACCAGCTTTAAAACATGTTTTGGCTAAATAAATTTGATTGTTATCAGGGCGATCTCGATATTCTTCGCCAAAATGAAGGCAGAGAATTATAAGTTGGGCTCCTTCCGCACGGGCCTTTTTGATTGTGGAGGTGATTTTTATTTCTTCAATCAGTTTGACGGCATGTTCGTGGCCAGATGGTGGTTTTAGACCATTGGTTCCGTATGTATAGGCTAAAATGGCTACTTTGACACCTTTTATATTTGTATAACAGATTTTTTCTTGTTCCTCAGGACTGCGAGAGGTTCCGGTATGTAATAAATTAGCTTCATCTAGATAGTCTAAAGTTTGATAAGTAATATTTACTCCTTTATCTAAGCAGTGATTGTTAGCGGTTACCAAACAATCAAAACCGGCATCTTTAAGATTTTGGGCTAAAATAGCGGGAGCATTAAAGCGTGGATAGCCACTATATAATTTAGGATTATCACTTAAAGTTGTTTCTAAATTACCGATGACAAAATCAGCTTGTTCAAAATATGGTTTCACCTCGGTGAAAAAAGAAGAAAAATCATATGTTTTGTTTTCTGCTTGATAGCCTGCTTTTATTTGTGTACTATGCATCATAATGTCGCCTACAGCGGTTATGGTGAAGGTTTCCTCACGGGGGGGTTCTGGTGGTGCGGCTGTCTTTTTGTTAGGAGTAATATCTTCACAGCCGGTAAAAACAAATAATCCCAACAGCAAAAAAATAAGTAATCTTTTCATATAATTCACATCCTTGCACATTATAAAATTATTATAACAAGAAAAGAAGGGTTTGTCCCTAAAGTGTGGCGAAAACATTAGAAAAGGCATAAATTAAGGCAGATGAATATAGAATAAGGAAGTGGATATTTTGGCTTATGTGCGAATTACCTTTTCACGAGAGATGTTAAGGGCTCTATTACATAATTTAAAAGATTTGCGTTCTCCGGCTGGTGAATATATTATTGAAAATGAAATAAGTGATACTCGTGAGATTATTAGGGTTATTAATTTAATTAGTGGTGATGTTTTTGAGCAAACTATTCAAAAAGATGTTGGTAGTGATACCTGTCAAATCTACGAGTTTCCTTTGAAAATCAAAGAAGAAAAGGATGATTTATAGTGTGGGTGGGGGCACATCTTTCAATTGGGCAGGGTTTGACGGCCGCAGTACATACAGCAGTGAAAATAGGGGCTAATACTTTGCAGTTTTTTATGCGTAATCCGCGTGGTGGTAAAATGTGTGTGGTGAATAAAGAGGATTATGAAGGGGCTTGGGTTTTAATGCGGGAGCATGATTTTGGACCATTGGTTGCTCATGCTCCCTATACCTATAATTTAGCTTCTGCTAAGGAAAATGTGCGGGCTTTTTCGCAGTTTGCTTTAAAAGAGGATTTGCAGAGAATGCGGCAAATGGAGGTACCTTTTTTGGTTTTACATCCAGGGTCACATGTAGGGCAGGGGGAAGAGAAAGGATCAGTTCTGGTGGTTGAAGCTTTAAAACAGGTATTGGCTGATTTGCCTGTGGGAATAATGATTCTTTTGGAAAGTATGGCTGGACAAGGTTCGGAATTAGGCTATAAGTTTGAGCATTTGGCTCAAATTATCGAAGGGTGTGAAAATCATCCTGGTTTAGGGGTTTGTTTGGACAGCTGTCATTTAACTGCTGCTGGTTATGATTTGAGTACATGGACAAAATTTAAGGGGGAATTTAGTAAATTTTTGGAATGGGAAAGAATCAAGGTTTTTCATTTAAATGATTCCCAGCATCCTTTAGGTTCACGAAAAGATCGGCATGCCAAATTAGGAGAGGGATATTTAGGTTGGGAAATGATTGCAGATTTACTTGGTCACTTAAAACAGGAGAAGTGGCCTTTAATTTTAGAGACACCACAAGATTTAGATGGTTATGCTGGTGAAATCAAGGAAATTAAAAAAATTTGTCGGTAATTATAAAAAGGATACTGGTAATGTTGTAAATGTTCCGTATTTGTTGTAAAATTGTAGTAAAGAATGCTTAAGAAGGAAAGTATTTTAGATTATAGAAAGGGGGTTTGGCATTTTAAATGGGAAACCCTTGGACTTGGTTAGTGTTGGCAATTGTTTTTGGAACAGTGGAATTATGTAATTTTGATTTGACCATGTGTTGGTTTTTAGTGGGTGCCTTATTGGCGTTTTTAGCAGCTTTGTGCGGTATTCCTTGGTATATACAAATAGCAATTTTCTTAATAGCCACTATTTTATCTTTAATTTTCTTAAGACCATTAGCTAAAGATTTATTCAAAATAGGGGCTGTGCAAACAAATGCACCTGCTTTAATTGGTAAGACGGCGATTGTTCAGGAGAAAATTACTCCTTTAAGGCCGGGTGCCATTAATGTTTACGGACAAATTTGGGGTGCCAAATCATTAGCTCACGAAGAAATTGATGTGAATGAAGAAGTGCAGATTGTAGAAATAGAGGGTGTTTTTCTTAAAGTGCAAAAATTATTGGGGAGTAATCATGAGGGGGCGGAGTAATGCTATATGTAATTTTAATTATTATTGTACTGTTGATTGGTACTAATGTACGAGTTGTTCCACAAACTGAAGCCTATATTATTGAAAGGTTGGGTGCTTATTTAGGTACATGGTATGTGGGACTGCATTTTAAAGTACCTATTATTGACCGTATTTCTATGGTGGTTTCTTTAAAGGAACAAATAAAGGATTTTAGGCCACAACCGGTAATTACTAAGGATAATGTTACCATTACTATTGATACCGTGGTTTTTTATCAGGTTACTGATCCTAAGGCTTATGCCTATGGTGTGGAAAATCCGGTTTTAGCTATTGATAATATTACTACTACTAGTTTGAGAAATATTATTGGGGAATTAGAACTTGACCAAACATTAACTTCTCGTGATATTATTAACTCTCGTATGAGAAGTGTACTTGATGCTGCTACTGGTGCTTGGGGTATAAAGGTACATCGGGTGGAGGTAAAAAACATTGTGCCGCCGGCGGAAATTCAGGATGCCATGGAACGGCAAATGAAGGCTGAACGGGAAAGACGGGAAGCTATTTTAAGAGCTGAAGGGGAAAAAGAATCAGCTATTCGGGTAGCTGAAGGACATAAAGAGGCTGTGGTTTTAAATGCGGAAGCGGAAAAACGTTCTGCCATTTTGATTGCTGAGGCCAAAAAAGAGGCAGCTATTAGGGAAGCCGAAGGGGAGGCTGAAGCAATTTTGAAAGTGCAGCGAGCTACAGCCGAAGGTTTAAAAATGCTTAAAAATGCCGCACCAGATAATCAGGTGATTGCTTTAAAAAGCCTGGAGGCTTTGGCTCAGGTAGCAGATGGTCAAGCTACAAAGCTGATTATTCCTTCGGAAATACAAAACTTGACCGCTGTTGCGGCCTCTTTAGCTGAAGTGTTAAAAGCGGAAGGACCGCGGAAAATAACGGAATAATTTTAAATCCCTCACCAATTGGTGGGGGATAGCTTTTAGTGGGAACCTTTGTTATAATCGGTTTAATCTAGGTTCACTAAGTAGGTGAAAAAATGCGTTTTTTGAAAAAGATGCTTATTCCAGTAGTAGTTTTAATTATTGGTTTTTGGTTATGGGGTCTGAAAGTCCCTACAGAAGAATATGATTTAGTAATTTATGGTGGTGGTTTTGCTGGTTGTGCGGCTGCTTATAATGCTGCCCAAGTGGTCCCTTATGGAAATATTTTATTAGTGGTCCCTGATCCTGTATCTAAACTTGGTGGTTTAGGTACTATTGGTGGACAGAATTTTGCCGATATTCGTTATTGGCAAAATGAATTAGTGACTCAAGGTTCTTTTCAGCGTTGGTTTGAAGAATGTGGTCAATTCTATAATCCTCTTTTATGGGCTGATATTTTAAAAGCTGAGTTAAGTCAATTTACTAATTTAACAATTCTTTATCAGCATGATTTGCAAAAAGTATCTACTGAGCAGTTGGAAAATAGTCAGCAGATTACTTCACTTCTTTTGCGTCCTATAGCTCGAACTAGTAAAGGGGAGGTACACTGGAAATGGGGAAAATTGCGAGTTTTGGGTAAAGTATTTATTGATGCTTCAGATGAAGGCCGTTTAACTCGTTTAGCTGGGGAGCCTTTTGTAGTAGGGCGGCAAGATTGGCCCTGGGAATATCTTCCTGAGGATGAAAAAGAGATGGCACGTCAGCAAGCTGCTACACTAATGTTTCAGGTAAAAGGAGTACGTGTGCCATCTGTCGCACAGCAAATTGAAGATTTGCATTTTGTTTGTGATCAAAAGGGCAGTTGGGGGATTGTAGGTGGTAGAGAAATTTGGCAAAAAAACCCCATAATTAGAGGATTTAATGAATTATACGGACCGGAAGGCTGGGCTATTAAACCCCTTAATGCGGCTCAGTGTGGGGCTAATAGTGATACATGGTGGGTAAATATGTTGTTGATTTTTGATGTTGATGGTACTGATTATGCTAAAGATCGCAGTTTTTTTGCTTCACGTAAAAAAACTGTTGATGACTTTTGGATCAAAGCACATCGGGTTTTGGCAGAAGAACATTTTTTAAAGGCTTTAAGAGAATTTAAGGTGATAGTAGATGGTAAAATGTATGGTTTGGGTGAAGTAAATATTGTGAAGGATGAAGCTGGTCAGCCTTTAGTAGGTGAAGTGATCTATTTAAGAGAAACGGTTCATTTAAAGGGAAAGGGGGCTTTAACTACTGAAGCAGTACAGCAGGCTGGTAGTAGTTTCAGGGAAGGTAAAGATAGGGACTATTATAGTCAAAGGATAGGGCTTGGCTATTATTTAATGGACATTAATGCCTATCAATATTGTGATTTAAAACAGGGTGAGCAATTTGTTTGGCCGGTAACCGAATATTTAAGACCAGATTGGCAGTTGTCTGGTGGTCAACCAGTAAATCCTGTTTATTTGCCTTTTCAAATGCTGGTTCCTGTAAAGAATGTTAATTTATTAGTGCCTGGTTATGCTGTAGGTTGTTCATCTATGGCTTGGTCTTCAATTAGGGTGCTTCCCAATTTAGCTGTATTAGGAGATGCCGCTGGAGTTGCGGCGGCTAGGGCTCTTCTATTTAATGAAGACTTTACTTCTTTTGATACTGAACAAATTACCTGGGTACAAAAAAAATTAAAAGAATTAGGAGCACGTTTAGATAAATAATTATTTTCGGGGTTGAAAACCTTCGCCAATTACTTCAAAGACATTACTGACGATAACAAAGGCTTGGGGATCTATTTCGTAAATAATTTTTTTTATAGGTAGTAATTGCTGTTTATTAATAATTACGTAAAGAATATTTTTTTCTTCCCCAGTATAGGCTCCGATTCCTTTAAAAAGAGTTGCCCCCCTTTCTAGTTCGTGCAAAATAGCTTTTTTGATTTCTTGATTAGCTGTGGAAATAACGGTAACTGCTCGGGCTTCGTGACCACCTTCAAGAAAACGGTCAATGACACGGCTAAAAATAAAAAGGGCTACTAATGTATAAAGAGCTATTTCCAAACCAAAGAAAATTACGACCAAAAAAATCAAGGCTAAATCGAAACCAAAGTAGACACTACCAATGTTAATTCCTGTTTTCTCATGTATAAGGCGGGCCAAAATATCCACACCTCCGGTAGTAGCTCCGGAACGTAAAACTAGTCCAATACCGATACCAGTTAAGGTGCCGCCATAAAGAGCACCAAGTAATAAATCATTAGTTTGAAAACCCCAATTGGCGGTAAGATCTATTGCTAGGGAGACGGCTAAAACTCCCAAAAGGGTTTTAAAGAAAAACTCTTTACCCCAAAAATAGCCGCCGATAAAGAAAAGAGGAATATTTAAAACTAGTAAAATAATTCCCACAGACCAATTGGTTAAGTAATGAATAACTAAGGCCAGTCCCGTAAAACCGCCTTCGGCGAGGCCATTGGCAATAATAAAATAATTTAGGCCTCCGGCGAAAATTAATGAACCTAGGGCTATCCCTAGATAAGGTATAATTCTTTTCATTGTTTTTACCTCACTGAATTTTTTGGTTGCCGGAAAATTATAAATGCATTATACTTAAATTTAATTTTAAAAAGTAGGTGGGGGATATGTATTGGAATCAATATTATGAATGTATGCCGCGTGAACAATTGGCGGAAATACAGTTAGAAAGATTAAAGAAGATAGTAACTACTGTTTACCAGGTCGTGCCTTTTTATCATAACAAATTTAAGGATTTAGGCATAGAACCTTCAGAGATTAAATCCCTAAAGGATTTAAGTAAACTTCCTTTTACAACTAAACAGGATTTGCTGGCTAATTATCCTTTTAAAATGTTTGCCGCGGATTTAAAAGCAGTAGTCCGGGTTCATGCATCTTCTGGTACAACCGGTAAACCAACAGTAGTTGGTTATACACGTCGGGATTTAAATAATTGGGCTGAATTGGCGGCTCGTTCATTAACCTGTGGAGGAACTACCAAAGATTCTATAGTACAAGTGGCTTATGGTTATGGTTTATTTACCGGAGGTTTAGGTGTGCATTATGGTGCTGAACGTATTGGTTCTATGGTTATCCCCGTTTCCGGGGGAAACACGGAACGCCAATTGATGATTATGCAGGATTTTGGTACTACTGTGTTGGCTTGTACCCCATCTTATGCCATTCATTTAGCTGATGTTTGGGAAAATAAGGGTCTTGATCGTGAAAAGCTAAAATTAAAATATGGTATTTTTGGGGCTGAACCTTGGTCTGAGGAAATGCGGCGGGAAATAGAAAATAGGTTGGGGATAAGTGCTGTAGATATTTATGGTTTATCTGAGGTTATTGGTCCGGGAGTTGCCTGTGAATGTCAAGAAAAAGCCGGTCTGCATATTTTTGAGGATCATTTTTTGCCGGAAATTATTGATCCTCATACTGGGGAATCCTTGCCATATGGTATGAGGGGGGAATTGGTGCTCACTACTTTAACTAAAGAGGCTTTTCCTGTCATTCGTTATCGTACCGGTGATATTACTGTTTTAAACCCTCAGCCTTGTTTATGTGGTCGAACTCATCTCCGCATGCATAAAGTAATGGGGCGAACTGATGATATGTTGGTGATTCGCGGTGTTAATGTTTTTCCTTCACAAGTAGAGGCAGTTATTTTGGAATGTGGTGGCACTGAACCACACTATTTATTATTAGTGGATCGTCAGGGTAGTATGGATGTCTTGGAGGTTCAAGTAGAAGTATCTGCTGAGATGTTTTCCGATCAGGTGAGAAGACTTGAAGATTTGGAAAGAAAAATTCGCTGTCGTTTGCAATCTGTTTTAGGTTTGGCGGCTCGCGTAAAATTAGTTGAACCACAATCACTACCACGTAGTGAAGGTAAAATTCAGCGGGTTGTGGATCACAGAAAAATATAGGGGGTAATTAAATGGTTCAGCAGATTTCTTTGTTTTTAGAAAACAAGAAAGGGCGTTTAGCTCATGTCTGTCGTGTCTTAGGAGAGGCTGGAATTAACATTCGGGCCTTATCTATTGCTGATACTACTGATTTTGGGGTTTTGCGTTTAATTGTTAATCAGCCGCGACAGGCCTACGAAGTTTTAAAACAGCATAATTTTGTAGTCAGTATGACTACTGTTTTGGCTATGGAGGTGGCCGATACCCCCGGTGGTTTGGCCGGTGCCTTAACTAAATTGGATGAAGCGGGGATTAATGTAGAGTACATTTATGCATTTTTGGGTACTACTTCTTCTGAGGCCTTGGTAATTATTCGAGTGGAAAATCCGGAAAAAGCCAAAGCGGTAATCCGTCAAGCTGGGATTAATATTTTAGAGGGTAAAACTGTTTATGCCTTATAATGGGGAGGACTAAAGATGAAATTTATACCGCAGCCAATTGCTTTTCGAATTGGCTCGTGGCCAATTTACTGGTATGGTATTCTTTTGGCTACAGCTATTTCTTTAGGGACCTATTTAGTATTAAAAGAAGCGAAAAAAAAGGGGCTGGATCCTGACCAGATTCTTAATATTATTTTAATGGTACTGCCTGCGGCTTTTTTAGGTGCACGTTTATATTATGTAATTTTTAATTGGTCCTATTATCAGCGTTTTCCTCTTGAGATTTTGGCTGTTTGGCAGGGGGGATTAGCTATTCACGGTGGTTTAATTGCTGGTTTTTTGGCTGCCTTTTTTTTATTGCGTAAATATGGACTTGATTTTTGGTTGGCGGCTGATATAGCCGCTCCCAGTATTATTTTAGGTCAAGCTATTGGGCGTTGGGGTAATTTTTTTAATCAAGAGGCTTATGGTTATGAAGTTGATCCTACGAGTTTTCCTTTCGCCATGTATATTGATGGGGCTTATCGTCATCCCACTTTTTTATATGAATCACTGTGGAATGTGTTTGTTTTTTTGCTATTAATTTCTTTAAGAAGAAAAAAGGGTTTATTAACTGGCGACCTTTTCCTTTTATATCTTATATTATATTCGTTAGGTCGTTTTTTTATTGAGGGATTACGTACCGACAGTTTAATGCTTACAGCTAATTTACGTATGGCCCAAGTAGTTAGTGCTTTGGTTATTGGGGTGGGCTTAATTTTGTTAGGGTATAGACATAAAAGGGTTTCTTAGAAAAATGGTGCATTTTTTTAGGCATAATTTCCCGGCAGACAAATATTATGTAAGCAGGGAAGAAAGGAGGAAAAAAATGCACCGCCTAAGGTATATCTTTTGTTTAATTTTAATCATGTGTTTTTTTATGCCTGCTTGTGGATTATTAAATAAAATGAAACAGGATTTTAAACATAGTGAAGGACTTTTGGAAGATAATATTTATGATGAACCAATTGTAGTTATGGAAACACCAGAAGAAATACCTACTCTCACTACAGAAACTAAACTAATTACTCTTTATTTTGCAGATCCATTAACCAAAAAATTAGTTAGCGAAGAAAGGGAAATAGCTAAAGTAACTGGTATTGCCAGGGCTACTTTGGAAGAATTAATTAAGGGGCCTTTGGGTTTAAATTTGGAGCCTACTATACCAGCAAATACTAAATTATTAGATATTAATGTACGTGATGATGGCTTAGCCATAGTTGATTTTAGCGGAGATTTAATTAGGGATTTGCCTATTTCGGTAGTCGCGGAAGAATTAGCCGTTTTCTCTATAGTTAATACTTTAACTCAATTTCCTACGGTTGAAGAAGTAGAATTAAGAGTGGAAGGACAAAAAATGGAAACCCTGCTTGGTTATTTACAATGGGAAGAATCTTTAATTCGGGATGTCAGTTTGATAGAATAACGGTAAGGTCAGCAGACCCTACCGTTTTTTTATGGGAACTTTTTCGTGCTGTCATTAGTCTAACATCAGTAGGTGTTCTTTTAATACCATAAATTCCCGCTCTCATTTTTAGAGGAATTTAGACAGAAAAGTAGAATATGTACTAGGAATGGAAAAGGAGATGGGGAGTAGTGTTTAAAAGATGGGGAATTTTAATTATTTTAGGTCTCTTAGGGGGACTGTTAATTTTAACTATACCTGTTTTAGCGGCTAATGAAGGCATAGTCACCGGTACAATAGTAAATGTGCGGGAAGGACCAGGGCAAGATATTAAAGCACAAGTTAAAATAGGACAAACCTTACCCATTCTTGCTGAAAAAAATGGTTGGTATCAAGTGTGTGTACATACTGGTTTAGATGGTTGGATTAGTGGTGAATATTTTAGTCCTATAATTAAAAATATTACTGTAACCGGAAATACGGTAAATTTACGCAGTGGTCCTGCTACTACTTATAAGCAAGAAGGACAAGTTAAAGCTGGACAAGCCTTGGTGGTTTTAGCGGAAAAGGATGGCTGGTATCAAGTTTTATCACCCCAATTTAAAAAGGTCTGGATTTGTGCAAATTATGTTGAGGAAAAGGAAATTGCAAGTTCTGTAAAGGGTTCGGTTGTGATTATCACTAATGTATTAAATGTTAGGCAGGGCCCGGGAACTAATTATCCAGAGCTAACTAAAATAGGGTTAAATGAACGCCATCAAGCTTTAGAAAGTAAAAATGGTTGGTATAAAATTAAAGTTAATAATTTAGAGGGTTGGGTTTCAGGTGATTATGTAGAATTTATTGCGGAGACCACTGGAGAAACTCCTGCCCGTGATAATGTTGCACCCAAAGAAGTTTTAATTGTTCCTTTAGCTGCGGAAAAAACCTTTATTGTTGTTGACCGTGCTGGAAAACCAGAGATAGTTTTGGAAGGCTGGTCAGCGGAGGAATTTAATTTGATTCAAGAAGGTTCTACCTTAATTTTTGAATTGCAAGGTCCTAGTACTAGAAAATATGAAGGTAAACTTGAACGTTTGGGGATTACGCGGGTAAATGTTTATCCGCGGGGAGAAAAAGTGATTGTAGAATTAGATTTTAATTTTCAGCCGGATTCCAAAATAGGTGCTACAGATGCACAAAAGAAAACTTTAATTCGTTTGGGTGTTTTGCCTATTAGTACTAAAGGGTTGCAAAATAGGTTAATTGTGCTTGATCCCGGACATGCTAGTATCCAACCAGGTGGTGGTTTAGATCCAGGGGCAATTGGTACTAGATTAAAATTACAGGAAAAAGACGTTAATTTAGGGGTAGCCTTAAAATTAAAAACGATTTTGGAAAAGGCCGGGGCTAAAGTAGTTATGACTCATACTGGTAGTACGAATTTAACTTTGGCTCAAAGAGCTGGAGTAGCCAATAGTTTACAAGCTGATGTCTTTGTTAGTATTCATGCTGATTCTGGTAAACCCGGAGTTTCGGGGCACACTACTTATTTTTATGCTCCTTCGAGTCATAATGTTTTAGGGGCACAGCGTGCCCAGCGTTTAAGATTGGCCACTTTGGTACAGCGAGAATTGGTGAAAAGTGGTGGTCGACGGGATATCGGGGTACGAGAAGAAAACTTTGCTGTTTTAAGAGAAACACGTGTCCCTTCAATTTTGGTGGAAACCGCTTTTCTTACCGATCGTATAGAAGAAGTACTCCTCAGCCAAGATTGGTTCCAAGAAAAGTTAGCTGAGGGTATTGCCAATGGTTTGAGAGCCTATTTTAATTAAAAAAGGACCTTCATAAATTGAAGGTCTTTTTTACTTCTTAATCAAGAATATCTGTTAACATAGTTGTATGAACATTTGCAATTTGGACTGTGGCTGGCATAGTGAACGACGTTTCCCAAGAAGAATGCTTCGGTGGTGGGAGGTAAAATTAGAAAATTACGTGGTTATTTCACAGGGAATTGGTAGTATAATTTACGTTCAATATATTGCTAAAAGAACAGGTAAAAATTGTGTAGAACTATATGCCAATGAGGTTCACGAAGGATAAAATGTTGTCCTGGCAAGATGTCTAAAGATATGATACAATTAAAAATAATCTACAAGTCTAAGCACGCAAGAAAAATTATAAGGAGGCGAAAAAATTGGGTTTGTTAGATTATTTAACTAAAGGTTGGGGAGAAAAACCGGTTGTTTCAGTGGTGGATGAAGGTGTGTTTATTGATGCTTCAAAAGAAGCAGCTGAGGTTAATTATCGGGAATGTCGGACGGCTGTTATTGAATCATTTATGGCGAATTTAGCGGAACCGAAATTAAGGGGAAAGGCCTTACAAGAAAAAATTCGTACTGATTATGAAAATCTGAATCAGCGGATTGAGGAAAACTTTAAACCTTTGATTACTCTTGTTGAGGAGTTTTTGCAGTCTCAAAAAAGTGCTGTTGTTGAAGCTCAATTGGCAGAGATTAATGAAAAAAAGAAGGTTTTGCAACAGGCCAATTTTGTTGCTCATAGTGTACATGGTGTTTATAGTGGTCTTCAATTTGGTGGGGATTACAGTTTTTGGTTACCTCAAGAGACAAAGTATCTTTTAGCTGATGATTTACTTTTTTTTACCAGAACCTACAAAGAAGAATTTGCGGAGAATCCCCAAGGATTTAATCGGATTCAAGATACGCTTCATTTATCACTGGGAACAGAAAGATATACTTTTGGTTTAGCAGAACGTCAATTGCGGAAAGAATATGAAATAAAGAAAAATGCCCCCAAGACTTGGGAAGAAATACAAAAAATATCTTTTATAGCCGAAGAAGCTGAGTTAAAGGAGCACATTGCTAAGGCTACTGATGAAATTCAAGATGTCCTAGCTAATTTACCAAAACTTAATTTTGACGGACCACAACGGGCGGTCTTATGTGCTAAAGCATTAAATAAATATCATGAAAAGTGCAGAATAGCTGATAGTAGTATGCAATCTGTTGTTAAAATGATTGAAAAAGGGTTACAGAAGATCGAAAAATTTGAACAACACCGAACTATCATTGGTGAAAAATATGATTGTACCGAGAAAAGACAAGAGATCGAAAAAATATTAATGGATGTTAATGAAATTGATTATGATTTCAGTTCTTATCAAAAATTAGCCGATCAGGCTGTGTATACCTATTTTAAAAGTGGTTCTTCTTTTGTGCGGTCGAATAAAATACGGCCTTTAACAGCAAAGGATTTTCAAACATTAATTCGATTAGATCGACAATTTGGCGGTAGTGGTAAAGGGGTGGCTAAAATTGGTCAGCAATTAAATTTTGCAGAACAAGCCCCTCAGATTAATAATGTAGAACGGGTCAGATAGGTTAATTATTTTTGAAGGAGATATTGTAAAAAATATTGACCAGGCGAGATCTTTTAACTTATTTAGGTGTTTTAGGGGTAGCAGCGGTTTTGCCGCTTAAATTAGTGGAACTGGTATCAAAGTCCAAACGTCTGCAAGCTCTAAAACTGGTAGATTGTGATTGGGTACTGGATAATGTTTTTTTAATTGACGGACAAGGCTATTTTTTAGCCCCCGGGTTTATATAATTTACATACTCATACTGCAGACTATTTTTTTAGTGGTGGTGAAATGAGTGCCTTTTCACCATAGGGTGTTACTTCGCAAATTGGCGGTAATTGTGGTCGCTCACTAGGTAAGATTAAAAACTTTTTTACTCAAGTACCTCGGATGCTGATTAATTATGGTCTTCTTATGGGATAAATTACTTTACGACAAGATGTTTTACATGAAAAAGGCGGTTTGAATATGATCGAGTTTTAGAGGCCTTAGAAGAAGCAATTGAAGTTAGTTCTTCTAAGGCCGATGTATTGTACAATATAGTCATTTGAAAGTGTAATTGGTCTAGAAATGCTTAGTTAAGCAGTTGCTGGTGGCCTTGATAAACTCGCCACGCACACTCGTGACTTCAGTCGTGAGTTAGTGGGAATTGTTTTACATATACTAAAAAATAATACATTAAAATGTAATTAAGTGCTTGATCATTCATGATTACATATCTTGACTTTTTCACTAAAATAGTACAAAAACCCCTGTAGCCACTAATATATCAGTGCCTACAGGGGTTTTTGTTTATTCATAAAGTTGTTGTACTATGGCTTGAAATTTTAATTATTTTTTTACATCAGATATAATTTTTTTTATCTCACCTAAAGTCATAAATCTCCTTGCAAAATTAATATTTGTGACCTTTCCTAATTTTTCGGCTACCTCATCATAGTGATCAAACATGTAATAATTTTTATCTACATAAGTTCCACTAATATTTTTCATCGTCGCTATCAATTTCTTGGTTGAATATTTGTTCCCACTTTGAATTTCCGTAAGCCTTAATAATAAAAGTGAGACAAAGCAAGTTAGGAAATAGGCTTCAATATGTTCTTTTAATGATACATACACCGGCCTGGTTTCAAGCTCTGATTTTGTAATTTTAAAAGTTTCCTCGATTTTCCATAAACCCCTGTAGGCATTTAAAATATCCTGATTACTCATTTTAAGTTCACTTGTTACAATTAAATAATAACCATCATATTTTTCCTCATCGGCAATTTTGGCTTCATTAATGAAATGAGCACTAGGTGTTTTTTCATAAACTTCCCCGGTTTTTTTATCACAGGAATCAGGACTATAAAAAGCGACCTGCTTTTGATCAATTTCAACTTGAACTCTTTTACCCTGGTCATTCTCAATCCAAATTTTAGTAGTGACAATTCGGGATTTAATCTTGAAGCCATCGGAGGAAACCTGGTATCCGTCATTAGATAAAACGTAATTCTTCACTTCTTTGCTGCCGTCTTTGACAGTTTGGGAATAAATGTAGCCATTTTTATTAATAATGTTGTAAGCAATGTTCTCACCGGTATTTATTCCCCTATCAGCAACCACAATAACGCGACCCAAATTATATTTATCCTTCAGCTCATGAAGGGCTGGTATTAAGGTGGTAGAATCATTAGTATTGCCCTTGAACAATTTATAGGCAATAGGAAGACCGGAATTGTCCATTAAAAGACCCATCTGAACAATAGGAGTAGTCCGATGTTCCTTGGAAACCCCGGTCTTTCTAAAGTCATCCGCGTCCTTAATTTCGAAATAATAATTGGTAACATCATAATAAACCTGGGAAGTATCCCGGCCATAGTTCATTCTAACCATTTCATGAATATGGAGGAGTAAATCATTTTTATACTTATAAAAATAGTCTAAGGACCTGTAAACATCACTAATTTTAAAATTAAAATCTAGAAAGTATCTGTCCATATTTTCATAAGAATTCTTCCTGGAAGAAGGGTGTAGGATTCGAGAGTAGACAAGCATCTGGAAAATATTATTCAGGGAATATTTTATATTTAGATTCCGCTGCCGATTAATAAAAAAGTTATCAATGCCTAATTCATGATAAAAATAAGACAAAACAGCAAAACCTAGATTCTTCCTTAAAACTGTAGAGGAAGGAATGGTTTCATTAGGAGAAAAACTAAAATCAAGTGAGGAAATCTTTTTTTTAGCTTCCTCGGTCATTTCCTTGGCTAAATTGGAGAAATAAGAAATGGGATCCTCATATTCCTTTTCTAATTCATCTAAAAAGCCAACAGTTTTTACTTTTCTTTGTTTATTTTTTTTAGTAATCGGATCCCGATAGCCCTCTACAATCGAGAGATATAGTCTTCCGTTAGGTCTTCTGTCTTTTTTTAAAAACATTATTATCACCCAATAACATTATACTATAGAACGTCATAGAATAATAACTAAATGATTTAAATTTGACACAAAAAAACCTTTGTATTATCCATAATTACAAGGTGATAAGAGTTCACATTTAGTTTTTAGGTGAAAAAGTCGGGAATCTTATAGGGGGAAACCAGGGTTTTCTGGTTTCCCCCTTATAAATTTGCTTTAGAAAAACAATACTTAGGTGGCTTAGAATATGTTATACTAGAAATGTACTTAATGATGGAGGGACAAAAAACAGTGTGGGGAATCATCGGTGGTTATCTATTTATTTTTCTAGCCCGGGTGTGTGATGTTTCTTTAGCTACTATTCGTACTTTAATGGTGGTAAGGGGACAAAAGCTTTATGCGGCAATAATTGGTTTTTTTGAAGTAATAATTTATATTTTGGCTTTAGGTAAAATTTTTTCGGATTTAGCTAATCCATTAAATTTGTTATCTTATGCTTTGGGTTATGCTACTGGTAATTATGTAGGTACTTATCTTGAGGAAAAATTAGCAGTAGGTATTTTTACAGCCCAGGTAATTACCTTAAGGGATCCTTGGGAATTAACCGGAATTTTGCGGAATAAAGGATATGGAGTAACTGTAATTGAAGGTGAAGGTCGAGAAGGCCGCCGTTATATTTTGCAAATTATTTTAAAAAGAAAACGGTTCCGAGATTTGCAAAAGATAATTGAAGAATGGGATACAGAAGCTTTTTATACTATTTTTGATGCACGTTTAACACAGGGTGGTGTTTTAACTCCTAAGATCTAAATAAGGGAGCGGGAAAGATGAGGGAAAATAATGCCCCTTTGGGAGTGTTTGATTCGGGGCTGGGTGGTCTAACCATTGTACGGGAAATTCTAAAACAATTACCACAAGAATCTGTGCTTTATTTTGCTGATACGGCACATGTACCCTATGGTTCGCGTGATCCGGAGGAATTACGGGGTTTTGCTTTTCAAATTACTGCCTATTTAGTCAAGCGGCAGTGCAAAATGATTATTATAGCTTGTAATACTAGTACCGCTTTGGCCTATGATTTTTTGCGGTCTAATTTTAATGTGCCGCTTGTGGGAGTGATTGAGCCAGGGGTTTCTAGGGCTTTACAAGTAACTGCAAATGGTAAAATTGGGATTATTGGTACCTTGGCAACTATTCAAAGTGGTGTTTATCAAAAAAAGTTAAAGGCTGTGGCTGAGGAAGTAGTTGCTCTCTCTTGTCCGCCTTTTGTGGAATTAGTGGAAAAAGGCAAGTTGAGGGGTTTGGAAACCGAAGAAATTGTTGCTGGCTGTTTAGCCCCTTTACAGGCAAGAGAAATTGATACCTTAATTTTAGGTTGTACTCACTATCCTTTTTTAAGGGAGAGTATTACTCGTTTTTTGGGACCTAAGGTAAAAATAGTTGATCCAGCAGAGGAAACTGTTAGGCAGACAGCTAGGCTTCTAAAAGCTAATAGTCTTTCTGCAGGGAATCAAAAACCGCGGTACAGCTATTTTAGTAGTAAAAATGCTTATGATTTTAAAATTAAAGGTAGTGCATTTTTAGGACGTGATTTGGGGACTGTAAAAGAGATTTACTTATAGGGAAAGGGGTAATTTACATGGAAAGGGAAGCTGGTAGAAAAGTAAATCAGTTAAGAGAGGTGAAATTAACACCTCATTATATAAAATATCCTGAAGGTTCTGTGCTAATTGAGATGGGAGCTACTAAAGTTCTTTGTAATGCTACAGTTGAGGAAAAGGTACCTTCTTTTTTAAGGGGTGAAAATAAAGGCTGGGTTACTGCTGAATATGCTATGCTGCCTAGGGCTACCGAGGTGCGCAATCAGCGGGAAGCCATTAGAGGAAGAATTAGTGGACGAACAAATGAAATTCAGCGTTTGATAGGACGTGCTTTACGGGCAGTGATTGATTTAGAAAAATTAGGTGAACGGACTATTGTTTTGGATTGTGATGTTTTGCAGGCTGATGGAGGAACGCGCACCGCAGCGATTACCGGGGCCTTTGTAGCTTTATATTTAGCTCTGGAAAAACTGGTAAAAACTGATGTTTTGCCGGAGCTGCCTCTTTTAGATTGGTTAGCTGCTGTTAGTGTAGGTAAAATTGGTGATACCCTATTATTGGATTTGGCCTATAAAGAGGATTTCCAAGCAGATGTTGATTTGAATGTAGTGATGACCGGGAAAGGTAAGTTTGTGGAAATTCAGGGTACTG
>DUTS01000112.1 GCA_012841935.1 Clostridia bacterium | reverse complement strand
GTCCAAAAAATTTCTGAAATTATTTGTTTATTACAGGCTTTTAAATGTTCCAATAAATAAGGATGTAATAATAAATCCGAATCTACAAAAAACAAATAATCATAATCTTGTTTTAAGGCATATTCAATAATTTTGTTCTTATAGTTGGCTACTTTTAACATCAAAGCATAATTCCAATAGTGAGTTTCCTCATCGCGATGATAACCGCCCCTTTTTTTTCCGTCAAAAATAGTTACTTGAGAACCACTTCGGGAAAAATCCTTTAATAATTTACTAGCAGCAGGGTCAAGATTATCATCTACAAATACATAATCCAATCTTACCGTTTCCCGCTGTAAATTTTTAAGTGACTGCAAAAAAAGACTTAAAATATCCGGCTTTTGATAAACCGGACTACCAATCAAAACTCGCTTTTTTTTCAATAAAACTCCTCCATCCCTACAGCTTATTTACTTATCACTTTATCAATAAGCCACAGCAATAGCAAGTTTTAGCCAGTAGGTGCCAAATTCTTGTAATTCTGTAAGTAATATTGTTCTTGTGAAATGGTAATTTCAATACCTTCTCGTCCCACTAATTTGGGCACATGAGTAACCACAGTAGTATTCACCTCTGCAAAAATTAAGGGGCGCAAACCGTCTGAACGAAAATTAAGTTCAAAATTAGTTTTCTTTAAAAATTTATTTTCCAAGTGTTCATTTAAAGCTAAATTTTCTCGAAAATATTTTAAAGCCACTACTTGAGCTTTAGTTTCATCAATAAAACTTTTACCTCTTAATAAATCGGTTTCTTCTATGGCCGCAATCATAGCTGCATCTAAAGCCAAATCAAGAGCAGTGGTCATATTTAACCTGACAACCCAAAAAGTTAATAAATCCATAACCAACAAAAAAACAATTAAAGCCAATAGCAGCCAAACAGGTAGTTTCAAAGCCATCATTCCTTTTTAACGAATAAATTCCTGTGCCAAACCGAAAACAGTCACCCGCAGAGTTAATTGATATTCCCTACCCATAGGTCTTAAAGCCCTGAACTGATAAGGCATTTCCGTTTTTAAGGTTAAAATCTCCCCCCTTTGTACACGGGGAGGAGTACCTTTAACCTTAACTTGTGCTTGTAAAGGATCAAGACCCTGAATTTTTAAAAAATCATAAAAATATTGTTCGATACTAGAATCAAAACCATTTTCCAATTTCATTAAAGCCATAGTTTCGTTAGCCGCCACCCTCAATTTACCATAAGTGATAAAATAACAAGCGATTTCTATCCCTAAGAGAAAAACCATAGTTAAAATCAGTAAGGTAAAAAGTCCGCTTAACCAACTACTACCCTTTTCCGTATTAAAAATAGTCGTCATTTTAGGAACCAATGGGTTTTGTTATGGAATCTAATTTAGCAGTTATGCCGTCCACAAAATCAGGCAGCCACTTCTGCAAAATCGTGTAAATCAATACCAAAATTACGGCGGTAACGGCCATCCAACCAATAGTAGCCACTAGATCCCCTCTTTCATTAGCTAGATAACGCCGCCAATATTCCAAAATTATAATTTGTTGTTTTAAAAACATACTCTTCGCCCCCCTATAAAATTGTTCCCAATTGGGAAAATAGTTCCCAGGCCTTAAGTGCCAGGGCACTAATTACTAAAGCAAAAATTAAAACATATAATTGATAAATTTTTTCCGGTTTGGATTTAGTTAATTCTTCAATAACCACACACCTAATTTCCGTAATATCATTTTCAATGGTTTGAAAATAATTATCTGCAGCTTGATAACCATATTTTATGGCAATTTTTACAGCAGAAACAAAACGATCTACTACCGGCATTTGAAAAGCGGCCGCAAATAAGTCCAAGGCTTTTGCCGGCGGCAAATACTGTAAATCACTGATTAATTTATCGATCAAACCCCGCATCTTCATCCCTGAATGATCTCTTATTTGAATAAAAGCAGCAATATAATCACGGCCACTAGCAAAACTAATTCTTAATTTATCTATTAAATCTGGCAAATCGCGAATTAATTGAGCTTGCCATTGCTGATATTCTTTTTTTAATTGACGGTAAAATTGCACTATTAATAGACCTACAAAAAAAGGATAAAGCAAAACATAACCAAGAAAACCGGTAATCAAAGGTACAATTAAAATAGGCAAAGCCAAAACTAGGGCTTTGACAAAATAAGTGGACAACTCCTTTTCAGCACTTTTTTCCCGTCCCATTAAATGAAGCATTTTACGCATGGAACCTAAAACCCAACCTTCTAAATTAACCCTTTTTTTACTTAATTCAATTAACTCCCAAACATAACGGGTCAATTTATCTTCGCGGGCCAAAGCCAACTCCTTTTCCGTCAATAAAACAACCCCAGCACGGACAATAGCTTGTCGAGCTGTTTGCTTATCACCTAGTAAAAAACTGACCAAAAAAGTAAATAACAAACTAATTACCAAAGAAATTATTCCTAAATAAACAGTCATCTTATCACCTATAGATCATCAAAATTTAAACTTAAAAACTCTTCTCCTTTGATATAAACAAAGACTGTGCCCATTACAAAAGCAAAAATAATAATTTTACCTGGCAAGGTATGAAGATAAACATTTTGCTCATGAGTACTAACAAAAGAAAGAATTAAAGGGAAAAACCAAGCCAACAGCAAGGTTAAATGAAGTTTACGTTTTTTATCACGACTGCGTTCTTCAGCCTTTCGAATAGCCCTTAAATCAAATTCTATAGCCTGCACAGCTTTATCTAGAGCCTCAATGGCTTCTTTGGTAAAACCCTCATAATGAGCATATAAAAGATGCTCTACATAAAGATCAAATTTACGAAAATTTACCTGTGTTTTTAAATTAAGCAAGGCATCGCGTACACTGCTCCCTAAGGTAATATCCCGCAAAAAACTATTAAAAATTTCCCTAATTTCTAAATCAGCGATTTCATCACGGGTCATTTCCATAGCCCGAGTAATATTTTCTTGTTCTGGCAAACGTGAGAGAAGTAAACGTAAAGGATCTACCAATTTAGAAATTAAATGATAACGCAATTTTTGCCGCTGGCGTTCAATTAAAAAGCGGGGTAAATAAAAACCGATCAAAAAACCACCCAGCAAGATAAAAGCATTATGAGTAATGACAGCTGCCATTAAGGTTAAAAAAAGATTGAGGGTCAAAAGTAGTAAACACTCCTCAGTAGTTACTTTCCAGCCAACTCCTTTTGCCTGCTGCTGTAATTTTTTAATTGGTTTAATTTTTGGCCATTGTTTTTTGGGGATCAAAAAAACGTAGAGCACCCCTAACCAAATAGAAAATAATAGACTGATATAGAATGAAAAATGACTAATACTCACCTACTTTTCACCTGCCCCAAATTTAGCCATTTTTTTATTCTATTTTCGGGAATCATTTGAACCCGTAATTTATGAGCCAAAGCCTGGGAAATGCCCCCCAGTGGCTGATGATATCCTAAAAGATGGTCATCCTCACTTACTCCGGTTTGTACAAATTTAAAAAGTGTATTACAGATAGGCTTTTTAGCCCCCTCATAACCAATTAATTCTACAACTTCGGTAATAATACGGCTCTTCTTTATTTTTTGTTGAAAAATGATTAAATCCACGGTATCTGCTAGCTGTGCGGCAATGGCTTCATCATTGTAACCATCACCAGCTAATTGCACGATTCGTGTAGCCGCATTTCTAGCAGAACTAGCATGTAAAGTAACATAACAATTATGGCCGGTATTCATAGCTTCATGGGCTTGTCTGGCTGCCTGTCCATCTCTTACTTCACCAATAATTATTTTCCAAGGACGCATCCGCAAAGATACTTTAGTT
>DUTS01000111.1 GCA_012841935.1 Clostridia bacterium | reverse complement strand
TTAAAAAAACTCTTTTCATGCTAACCCTCCTCTATCTAAAATTAAGCCAATACATTGGCTAAACGCCTTAAAGTTAAGTCTTTACCCAAAATGGCAATAATTTGCTGTAATTCCGGGCCATGTGCTTGTCCAATTAAAGCCGCTCTTAAGGGCATATAGACCTCCTTACCCTTGAGCTTTAAATCCTTAATTATTGTTTTTAAGATAGCTTGAATGCCTTCTGGGGTAATTTCATCTAAAGCAATTAACTGTTCCCGAAAAGTTTTTAAAACCAAAGGAGCAGTTTCCGCATTTAAAGCCATGTGTGCTTTTTCATCAACTATTTCTACCGTTTCCCCAATAAAGGGCTTTAACTTTTCTACTACATCCTTTACGGTAATTAAACGTTCCCCCAATATAGACAAAGCTGTTTCCACCCATTTCACCTCGGCAGGAGTAGGAGCCAAAAGTCCGGCGGCAACTAAATAAGGTACTGCTAAATTAGTTAATTCCACAGATGAATAATCTTTTAAATAAAGTGAGTTTAGCCAGCGTAATTTTTCCAAATCAAAAACTGCGGGATTTTTAGCTACACGCTCCAAAGAAAATTGCTCGATTAATTCCGCCATACTAAACTTTTCCGCTTCACCCTCTGGGGCCCAGCCCAAAAGAGCCAGAAAATTCACTACTGCCTCAGGTAAATAACCCTCTTTTTGATATTGAATTACCGAAGTAGCCCCATGACGTTTACTCATCTTACTGCGGTCTTTACCTAAAATTAAAGAAACATGGGCAAAATGAGGCAAAGGAAAACCCAAAGCCTGGTAAAGCAAAATTTGCCGCGGTGTATTGGACAAATGTTCCTCAGCACGAATCACATGACTAATTTTCATCAAAGCATCATCAATTACCACTGCATAATTATAAGTGGGCAAACCATCAGATTTAACAATAATGAAATCACCAATATCTTCACTTCGAAAAACAACACGACCGCGCACCAAATCATCAATTATAATTGCTTGATTAGCCGGAACTTGAAATCTAATCACCGGCTGCCGGCCTTGAGCTAAATATTTTTCCCTTTCCACTGGTGACAAAGTACGACATTTCCCACTATACATGGGGGGCCTGCCGGCTTGTCGGGCTTTTTGCCGCTCAGCTTCTAATTCTGCTTCACTACAAAAACAATAATAGGCTTGTCCAGCGGTCAATAATTCCTGTGTATATTTCTCATAAAAGGATAGTCTTTCTGTTTGTCGATAAGGACCATATTCACCACCCCGATCAGGTCCTTCATCCCAGGTAAGACCTAACCATTCCAAAGACTTATAAATATCTTTTTCAGATTCACGCCGTGATCTGGCTTGATCAGTATCTTCAATCCGTAAAATAAACTTGCCGTCCAATTGACGTGCAAACAAATAATTAAATAACGCGGAACGTGCTCCTCCAATATGTAGTGGTCCGGTAGGACTAGGAGCAAATCTTACCCTAATTTCAGTCATCAGTCATCTCCCCCTCTTTTAATAAACAACAAGCATATGCAGCGATCCCCGTTTTTTCCCCAATAAACCCCAAGCCTTCACTAGTAGTAAACTTTACATTAACCCGCTGAGGTGTTATCCCCAAGACCTCAGCCAAATTCACCTGCATTGCCCCCCGATAGGGGGCCAATTTAGGCACTTCAGCCACTACAGTACAATCTAAATTAACACAAAAAAAACCCTCTGCCTGAAGCAGACCCACAACCTTCTGCAATAAATCCAAACTATAAACATTGTGATAAGCTAGTTCACTATCCGGGAAAAAAACTCCTAGATCACCTTTAGCTGCTCCACCCAATAAGGCATCCATTACCGCATGGGTTAAAACATCAGCATCAGAATGACCCTTTAAACCCAGCTCAAAAGGGATTTCCACACCACCCAAAATCAAGGGTCTTCCCTTTATAAAACCATGTACATCATAGCCAAAACCAATTCGCATCATTCAAAATCCTTTTCCTTTAATTTTTCTCTTAAAAAAACCAAATCCCCACTAGTGGTAATTTTAAGATTATGGTATTCACCTGGCACCATAAATACAGGGACTCCTAATTTTTCCACCAAAGACGCATCATCTGTTCCCTGCCAACCCAGCTCTTTTGCTTTTTGATAAGCCTTTACTATTAATTCCTTGGTGAAAACTTGTGGAGTTTGAGCCTGCCATAATTTTTCCCGCGGTGGAGTTTGAGCAATACTTAAATCAGAGTTAACCATTTTAATTGTATCTTTTACCGGCACTCCGACAACTGCAGCTTCGGTTTCTTTTGCACGCTTAATCACTTGTGTGATAACAAAAGGAGAGATTAAAGGACGCACACCATCATGAATTACCACCCACTCAGTTTCCGCAGTTAAAGCCTTTAAACCCTGATAAACAGAATCCTGTCTTTCTTTCCCACCAGCAACCAACTTTTCAACCTTTTTAAAACTATATTTTTTCACAATTTCACGGCAGTAGTCTAAATTCGCTGCGGGAACAACAATAATTAAAGAATCAATTAAAGGATGGGCCTCAAAGTGAGCCAATGTGTACGTCAAAAGAGGACGTCCCTCCACCTCAAGAAACTGTTTGCTGACACGTCCCCCCATCCTTTTTCCTCGGCCTGCTGCCAAGATTAAAGCGGTAATTTTAGCCAATGGCATCCACCTCAGTTAAGGTTCTAGAATCATTAAATTTCGGTTTAGCAAAAATCATTCTCCCCGCCGCAGTTTGCAGGACACTAGTAACCACAACAGCAATATGCTGATTAATATATTGCTTTCCCGATTCCACGACAATCATGGTACCATCATCAAGATAACCAATCCCCTGCTGTGATTCTTTACCATCCTTAATAATCTGTACAGTTAATTCCTCACCAGGGAGAAAAATAGGTTTTAAAGCATTGGCTAATTCATTAATATTTAACACTTGAATTCCCTTTAACTCGGCAATCTTATTTAAATTATAATCATTTGTATAAATATCCGCGTCCAATTCTTCGGCCAGACGCACCAATTTGCTATCCACTTCCGCAATTTCCGGAAAATCCCGATCACAAATTTGCACCCGCACCTCTAATTCCTTACGCATTTTATTTAAAATATCCAGACCACGCCGTCCGCGATTTCTTCTTAATTGATCCGAAGAATCAGCAATATGACGTAATTCTTTTAAAACAAATTCCGGGACGAGTAAAATCCCTTCCGCAAACCCACTTTTACAAATATCGGCAATCCGTCCATCAATAATCACACTGGTGTCCAATATTTTATATAGACGTGCGGATTTTACTTTAGCCGCACCTTTTTCCCGATCTCTACTTCCTAGTCTAGGGAAAAGGTGAAAAATACTTAACAACTCTTCCTTCTTTTTATAACCAATACTTAAACCCAAATAACCAAAGAGCACACTACAAAATACACCTACATAACTACCAATCAAAGGAACCCTGGCAAAAGAAAAGCCCAATAAACTGGCAATAATAAGTCCAATAGTTAAACCGATTGCCGCCCCCAACAAATCACTTAATGGCATCTTCTGTAATTTCTTTTCTATCCAATCGGCCAACTGCATAAATTTTCTGGTTATCCAAGGGGCCAAACTAAAACCCAAAAGGGCAAACACAAATCCGGGCAAGATAACCAAGGCTACTTGTAAAAACAAAGGAGCTGATACTAACCAACTAATTCCTCGTACAGTATAACCTAAAGAAAGACCACCAACTAAAAAAATTAAGGCGATAAATAAGCGCACTATTTTCTGGAGCATTTCATCACCTCCTTTGTCCCCTAATCCTAGCTATTATACGCAATATTTATATGAACGTAAAGCAAAAAAGCGTCAACCAAATGACGCCCTTAAGCTAAATATTGCTGTAGGAGATCCTTGATTTGCTCCTCTTCCCCTTCTCTCGCCAGTACTAACTCACTTAGCAATATCTGGCGTGCATTGTCAAGCATTTTCTTTTCACCTGTAGATAAACCCTTTTCCCTGTCCCGAGCAGCTAAATTTCTAACTACTTCCGCTAGTTCATAAATATTACCGGTTTTAATCTTTTCCATATTATGACGATATCTCCTGTTCCAGTTATTGGACATTGGTGAATCGTCTTGCTGCAAAATATGAAATACCCGACTAATCTCTTCACTATTAATTACTTTACGCATTCCTACAGCATCTACATTATTAATGGGGACCATAACTTTCATTTCACCAATAGGCATTTTTAAAACATAATAATTACGTTTCTCGCCCAGAATTTCTTTTTCCTCGATAGCCTCAATAATTCCGGCCCCATGCATTGGATAAACTACTTTATCCCCTATTTCAAACATCTTCTCCACCTCCCCAAAACCAGCACACTGATATTCTTATTTTAACAAAAAAACACTTCCTTGTCAAAAACGTATTATTATATATCATTATCCCCTAAGGAGTCAACTATTATTCACCTTTTCTATTTCCTACCTTATTGACAGGGCAAAAGATCTTTCAGTATAATAGCAGTAGTGAACCACAGGTATAAAAAAGGAGGGGTTACTTTGGCAGAATTTAATTGCCGTGATTTTGAAAAAACCGTATTTACCTATTTACTCCGCCATCAAAGTATTTTAGACCTTTTGGCTAAATGCCAAGAATCATCGGCACGTACTAATCGGGCCATCACCAAAGCTGTCACCAACTGCGGCTGCTTAAAAATTAAAGCTGAAAAACAACCTATACCACCAGAAGCTAACTTAAGTGATTTAAAAAAGTTTTTTTCCAGTCATTTAGATGGTGAGCTGTGCGATATTTGTCGAGAAATTATTGTAGATGAATTAGGCAAAAATCTCTTTTACATAACCGCTCTTTGTAATACCTTAGGTATCAGTTTACAGGAAATTATTGAGGCTGAACATCGAAAAATTAAAACATTAGGCAAATTCAACCTAACATAACCCCCAATTACATTAAAACAAGTTCTACTGCTTCTTTAAGGGTCTTGGCAGCCATTAATTCCAAGCCCTTTTTTTGTTTTCGCAATTCCGCAATTTTTTTACCTTGGGGAACTAAACAATGGGTAAAACCCAATTTTTCTGCTTCCCGCAAGCGTTTTTCCAAAAAGGAAATACTTCTGATTTCCCCAGTAAGGCCCACTTCTCCCATTAATACCAAATGTGGAAGAGTGGGTCTATTTTTTAAACTAGAAGCCAAAGCAATGGCAATAGCCAAATCCAAAGCCGGTTCTTGTACTTTGATTCCCCCTACTACATTAACATATGCATCTTGCTGACTTAAATTTAAACCAACTCTTTTTTCCAACACTGCCATTAATAAATTAACCCGATTATAGTCAACACCTGTAGCCACCCGGCGAGGATGTCCAAAAACACTTTGACTTACCAAGGCCTGAATTTCCACTAATAAAGGACGAGTGCCCTCAATACTAGCTGCTACTACAGAACCAGGTGAAGCTTGTGGTCTCTCGGCTAAAAAAGCTTGCGAAGGATTTAAAATCTCCTGCAAACCACTATTTCTCATTTCCCAAACACCTAGTTCAAAGGTGGACCCAAAACGATTTTTAATACTCCGCAAAATTCGATATTGATGCTGACGTTCACCTTCAAAATATAAAACTGTATCCACCATATGTTCTAAAACTCGCGGTCCAGCAATACCACCTTCCTTAGTTACATGACCTACAATTAAAAGTGGCACATTAAATTCTTTAGCCAAAGCCCCCAACCTACTCGTGGCCACTTTTATTTGACTAATACTGCCCATAGTAGAGGTTAATTCCGCACAAAAAACAGTTTGAATAGAATCAATAATAATTAAGGCTGGCTTTATTTTTCCTATTTCCTGTTCAATTAAACCCAAATCAGTTTCAGACCAAAGGTAAAGACGTGCTGCCTCCAAACCCAGACGTGAAGCCCGCATTTTAATTTGCTCAACTGACTCTTCACCAGAAATATATAAAACTGTATTTCCCTGCCGAGCTACATAATCTGCAACTTGTAAAAGTAGAGTAGATTTACCAATACCCGGGTCCCCAGCCAAAAGAACAATGGAGCCGAGAACCAACCCCCCACCCAGTACACGATTTAATTCTCGACTCCCCAAATCCAAGCGAGCTACAGCCTGATTTTCAATTTCGGAAAGTAATTGTGGACGTGTTAAAGCTCTCTTTTGAACAGAACGCGGTAAAGATTGCTCCACCTCTTCCTCCAAGGAATTCCAAACACCACATTCTGGACAGCGGCCCAACCAGCGCAGAGCAATATAACCGCATTCTTGACAAACAAACTTACTCTTAACCTTCAACTCCCCAGCCCCTTTTCATTCAAATTACCCGTACAACCACTTCTTCACCTTCAAGCTCAACCCTAATCTGATCTCCTTTTTGAAAAGTCTGCTTGAGTAGTTCTTCTGACAAGCGATCTTCAACTATTCGCTGTACGGCCCTTCTTAAAGGTCTTGCCCCAAAAAGGGGATTATAGCCTGCTTGCATTACCTTTTCCTTAACAGCCTCACTTACTTCCACTTCAATTTCTTGTTCACGCAGACGTGCAATCACTTGATTAATTAATAAAGTAGTAATTTTCTTTAACTGTTCCTGATATAGTGCATGGAAGATAATAATTCCATCTAAACGATTCAAAAATTCCGGACGGAAAGCCTTTTTAATAGCCTCCATAACCTCTTTTTTCATTTCCTGATGCTTATCCTGCTTATCAGCATTGGGAACAAAACCAACGGTTGTGCCCTGACCAATTTGACTAGCCCCCAAATTGGAAGTCATAATCAAAACAGTATTACGGAAATTAACCGTACGTCCTTTAGCGTCTGTGAGACGTCCATCCTCCATTACTTGTAAAAGGGCATTAAAAACATCAGCATGAGCCTTTTCAATTTCATCAAGCAGAATCACCGCATAAGGCTTACGTCTAACAGCCTCAGTTAATTGACCACCTTCATCATAACCTACATAACCTGGAGGAGCACCAATTAAACGTGCTACCGTATGTTTTTCCATATACTCGGACATATCCAATCTAATCAATGCCTCTTCATCACCAAAAAGAATTTCAGCTAAGGCTTTAGCCAACTCAGTCTTCCCTACTCCAGTAGGGCCAGCGAAAATAAAGGAACCGATTGGTCTTTTAGGATCTTTCAATCCAGCACTAGCTCTTCTGATCGCCTGTGAAATGGCGGTAATCGCCTTTTCCTGTCCAATGACCCGCTTACCTAATAATTCCTCTAGATTTAATAACCGCTCAGCCTCTGCTTGGGTTAATTGCTGTACCGGCACCCCGGTCCAACTAGAAACCACCTCAGCAATTTCAGCTTCAGTAACCAATTCAGTTTTTTGTCCCTGTTCCTGCTCCCACTTGCTTTTTTCCTCTGCCAACTGCTGCTGTAATTTACGTTCTTCATCCCGCAATTCAGCCGCCTTTTCATAATCCTGACTAACAATAGCTGCTTCTTTTTCTTTACTGAGATTTTCAATTTCCTGTTCCAATTCGCTAAGATTAGGGGGTGTAGTAAATCCCCGTAATCTTACTTTAGAAGCAGCCTCATCAACCAAATCGATGGCTTTATCTGGTAAGAAGCGATCCGAAATATAGCGAACAGCAAGATCCACAGCAGCCTGTAAGGCTTTATCCGTAATTTTAACCCGATGATGAGCTTCATAAAGATCCCTTAAACCTTCTAAAATTTGTAAAGCAACCTCTGCAGTAGGTTCTTCAACCATAATTGGCTGAAAACGCCTTTCCAAAGCCGCATCTTTTTCTACATATTTACGATATTCATCAATTGTGGTCGCCCCAATAGCCTGTAATTCTCCCCGAGCCAAGGCTGGTTTAAGAATATTGGCAGCATCAATAGCTCCTTCGGCAGCCCCAGCCCCAACTAAAGTATGCATCTCATCAATAAATAAAATAACATCCCCACTACTTCTAATTTCCTCAATTATTTTTTTCAAACGCTCTTCAAATTCACCCCGATATTTAGAACCAGCTACCAAAGCCCCCATATCCAAAGCAATGACTCTTTTTTCTTTAATTGTTTCCGGGACTTTTCCTTCAACAATATATTGAGCTAAGCCTTCGGCGATGGCAGTTTTACCCACACCAGGATCACCAATTAAAACCGGATTATTTTTAGTTCTACGGCTTAATACTTGAATTACCCGCTCAATTTCCTTTTGACGTCCGATCACCGGATCAATTTTTCCCGCCTGTGCCAATTCAGTAAGATCACGACCATATTCATTTAAAGTAGGTGTAGCCCTTTTACGCCCCTTACCTGTCTGTGTACTCATAGTTTTCTGTAAAGGAATACTACCACCACCCAATAAAGCAAAAACTTGCTTGCGAATGGCATCAGCCGTAACCCCTAAATCTAATAAAGCCTGGGCAGCTACTCCCTCACCCTCCCGCACTAAACCCAAAAGTAAATGTTCAGTACCTACATAATTAACACCCCAGCGAATCGCTTCATCATTAGCCAGTTCTATTACTTTTTTAGCCCGCGGTGTAATACTAACCTTAGTAGTAGTCAAATGAGCCGGAGAGACCAAATCTGTAACCGCCTTACGTACCGAATTCAAATCCAAACCCAATTCAATCAAGGCCCGGGCCCCGACACCTTCATTTTCTCTTAATAAACCAAGTAAAATATGTTCAGTGCCAATAGCTGCATGTCCTAGTGCCTTAGCTTCTTCACCTGCCAAATATAAAACATGTTGTGCTCGACGAGTAAATTTTGAAAACATATTAATTTCCCCTCCTTATTTTAAATTTACGGGCAAAAAATTGTGCCCGTGCGGCATCACGCTCCCCAGCTTCCATTTTCTTACCTACATATCTTTGAATAAAAGCCGGCTGTGCCCAAACCAATAATTCACATAAATTACCTACTACCCAATCCCTATTTAAAAGACCCAAATCAATTCCTAATCGAACATCAGATAAATAAGTTAGGGCCTCTTGTGAAGTTAAAATAGCCGCATTTTGTAAAATACCAAAAGCCCGTCCGGCTCGATCCTTGACCCGCAGGGGGCACTCCTCTAAAAGCCATTCCCTAGCCCGTTCTTCTTTTTCGACAATTTCTAAGGTAAGGGTAGTCAAATTTCCCACAATTTCTTTTTCAGTTTGGCCCAAAGTAGTTTGATTAGAAATTTGATATAAATTACCAACTGCTTTAGTACCTTCACCATATAGTCCCCTAACCGTAAAACCTAATTGTCCCAAAGAACGAAAAACATTGCCTGCTTGTTGAGTTATAACTAAAGCTGGTACATGGACCATAACACTAGCCCTTAAACCAGTACCCACATTAGTAGGACAAGCAGTTAAATAACCCTTTTGAGGATGAAAAGCATATTTTAATTTATTTTCCAATTGGTCATCAAGTGCATCAGCCCTTTCCCAAGCTTTTTCCAATTGCAAACCAGGATAAAAAACCTGAATACGCAAATGATCTTCCTCATTGATCATAATACTAATTGTTTCCGTTTCATCAATTAATAATCCTTTATTTACACCCGCCTCCGTATGTTCAGGACTAATTAAATGTTTTTCCAAAAGAATCTGTTTTTCCAAAAGAGGTATATCCTGTAAAGAGTAAAAGTAAAGTTTATTTTTTGCCTCCAAAGTTTCAGCAGCTTTTCTTACCTTTTCCAAAACAGTAAATCCAGAAGTTTCGTTTTGAAAAGCAGGCATGGGTAATTTCTCTAAATTACGTGCCAAACGAATCCGTGAACTTAAAACCAAATGATGTTCAGGACCTATTGCTTTTGTCCAACTACTCTGCGGTCGAGTAACAATTTTTTCAATCATACTTACCTACACCTACCCTTCTTGATGCTTTTTTTCTAATTCCTTAATTTTATCCCGCAATACTGCGGCTTGCTCATAAGCTTCTTTTTCTATCGCTAATTTTAATTGTTCCTTTAAAGCTTTTATCTGACGATCAACACGTAAACTGCTGCCCAATCTCAAAGGAATTTTACCATGATGTACAGTAGCCCCATGCATTTTTCGCAAAGCTGGCTCTAAATAAGCCGAAAAATGATCATAGCATACACTACAACCAGCTCTCCCCAATTTGGCAATTTGACGATAGGAAACTCCACAATTGGGACAGACATCTACTTGAATTTCTTTTTGTTTAACCAATGGTTCTTTAAAAAACACTCCCAAAAGATCATAAAGAGGTGTTTTGGGGAAATTCATACCTACTTGTTCCAATTGAGCACACTCATCACACAAATTCTTTTCGGTTTTTTGCCCATTAATATATTGTGTAATATGCACATTAGCCGGGTTTTTTTGACATCTCTCACATAACATTATTTTTTCCCCTTTCGTTTAATAATCTTCACGACACAAACCGGTTAAAACCGCCTGCATAATTTTAGCCCGCAATAAATCTCTTTCCGGCAAACCTAAAAATAATGTTTCCCGATCAATAATCATGACTAATAATTTATATTCCCGTTCAGTAATTAATCCCTCTTCAAAAAATCGTTTTAAAATACCCTCAGCTTCTCTTTGAGATAATCCCGATTCCATTTCTTGATAAATCTCTTTTAAGGAATAATGAGGCCATAAATTCCAAGCTATTTTGGCAATCCGAATATAGCCGCCCTCACCACGTCTGCTTTCCACAAAATAACCCTGTAAAGGAGTAAATCTCGTACTTAAGACATAATTTATTTGTGAAGGCACACATTCAAAAACCTCAGCCAATTCATTACGCTGTATTTCTATCACCTGCTGCTCAGCCAATAATTTTTTTAAATATTCCTCAATTCGCCTGGCTAAACTCATTTTTTCACCTGACCTTTTCTGACCTTCTGGCTATATTATATCAATTTTACTCCCTTAATATGCAAGTACCTTCCCCAACAAAAAAGAGCGGTTAACCGCAATTAACCGCTCTTTGCTCCCCTTTTTACACTTTTACACGTTATTATAAAAAAACCCAATTTAACCGGGATTTTTTCTGGCTCCCCGAGTAGGATTCGAACCTACAACCCTGCGGTTAACAGCCGCATGCTCTACCGTTGAGCTATCGGGGATTAAATATCTGTACCAAATATATTACAACAAACTGACCAACAAGTCAAATCATTAGCGTGCTCAGTTAGTGTAAAATTACTTTGGGGTACTTTTTGTTTAATATAAACAATTGGGACAAGTACCCAAAAATTACAATATATTTTAACGACAATTACCGACTTAGATCTGGAATATCCCACCCATGAGGAGCTGGCAATTTTATCTGGACTTAACCGGGTCACCGTAACCAAACAATTAAATTTAGCCCTCTCCCGGGAATAGGAAAAGCCCCTAGACG
>DUTS01000110.1 GCA_012841935.1 Clostridia bacterium | reverse complement strand
AGCGTTTATTTAACCTAGACCTAGGAAAGAAAATCATGGCTTTAAGTGAAATAAAAAATATTTTAAAAGCTAAAAAATAATTAAATTTCACTACACTTGTACACATAAACGCAAGGCCTTAAACCCCTTTTAAGTATTGGGTTTAAGGCCTTTTTAAAACATTTTTATTGAAAAACTCAAGATAATACCACACCCGTGCAGATATTGTCAACAAAAAAAAACCTAATCATCATGTGTTTTCGGCTGTTCCTTCGAAGCTCTACTACCAACACCTTAACAAAGACATTTATACTTATGTTTCACTAATAGCCTTTTCAAATACACGACAAATATCTTCAATATTCACCCCCATAGGCACTGCTGTTAAGACAAGCTCCACACGACGAGAACCTGCTCGAACAAAAGCTTTATGAAAAGACCGTTTTCGTTTTAATAATGAACGCCAAGTTCCTAGTCGACAAGGATAAATTAAACAGCAAACTACCCTTTTGCTTATTGAGACAGTTGAATAGGCCAATACCTGTAATAAGTCATTGCGGTGCCGCCCCCGCAATTCTTCCTCTAACTTAAACCACTTACCACGATTCAACTCCTCCCAATGATTTTTATACTTAGCATCAATAATAATTGTTTCTTGATCCCGCTCAAATACAAGATCTGGTAACAAATAACGCTGAGAACCTAAATAAGGTGGTGACCAGCTCAAAGGGGTAATAGTTTGCCTTTGACGGCCACTTTTAACTATTCCTCCAATACGGGCAGCTATCCTGTTTATTACTGTTTCCACCCAAGCCTCAAAAAAAAGTTCCATAGAGAGTATCCACGGCAGCCCCTGCAAATCCCCCAAACCTGCCAACCCCCGGTCATCTATCGACCATCCTACAGCTTGAATACCTTCACGAAATGCTGTCGTCTCTAGTTTTTTGTATAACCAACTGTGCAAAATGGTTGGATTCGGCCGCCGACTGGGCACATCACGTACCTTTTCCAATAAATTTTGACATATTCTTATCAAATGTAAAACAACCAGATCAGCCCCTTGCTGACTTTCCAAACCAGCCAATTGCTTCCGTAAAGTATAATGAATCGCCGCTTTTAAATCCCGGTCATCACGTAAATCAGGGAAACGACAAGGAACATTTAAAAAACCACATTGAGGCAATTTAGTAGTAGCATAATTAGTCCAATCTACTTGTCCCCGCGGGGCATTCAAATCTGCTTTAGTATATTCAAAGCGCCTTTCCATTTTCTCTAAAAGCCTCTGAAGTCGAAAAAGAACAGTAGAAGCAAGTACCCAAGAAGGTATTTTTCGATCTGATTGAGGAAGTAAAGGCAATGGTAAAGGCTCAGGCAGGACTTTCCATCCCATTCCTGCTAACAAAGGACCAATACCTTTCCATCCAAAGCGGGGTTTAATTACCAGTCCGTAATCCGGACAACCGCTGGTTGGGGATAATAAAGGAAAGGCACCCACTTGCCCACTAGTATATAAATTAATATTTACCTGATCACCATCATAACTAATATTACTATTTATGGAAAAGTCCTGCAAAATACCTCGATTTTGCCGCAAAAATTGTTTAGCCAATCGAGCAGCTTGTCCCTGAATATCCCGCGGCTTTGCTCCCCTAATTAAAAACTCCGCAGCTAATTGCAAATGGGAGTTGTCCACTGTTTCAAAGCAAGCAGTTTGTCGTCCCACATTAATTACACTCATATTACATACTCTCCAACCACTGCAAATAAGCTAAAATAGTATCCGCGAAAGAAGCAACATACCCTTGGGCTATATACTCTTCAAGTAAAGGTACCAAGTTAACTTTAAGCATTTTTAAGGCACGTTTTTCATCCTTTTCCAAAAAATAAGAGTGACCTGGCATTAAATCCAATCCCTCTTCCCCGGCATATTCCGTAAAAATATTAAGCATTTCTTTAAAAGTCTTTTGCATTAATTCACAGCCGTGGGCTTTAACTATGGACATTTGTGGCCATAACTTTACAAAGGCAAAACGCCGTCGTATTGCTATATCTACAATAGAAATACTTCTATCAGAGCTATTCATGGTTCCCAAAATATGAAGATTAGGTGGTAAAGCAAGTTGATCATTAATCGGCTGCGGAAATTTGTAGGGTAATTTAAGAATACGATCACTTTCCGCAGGCTCAAAAAGAAAAATAGCTTCCCCTAGTACTTTAGCCAAATCAGCCCTATTAATTTCGTCAATAACCAATAAAAAAGGCTTATCCTTTTGCTTTTTCGCTTGACATACCGCTTCCATAAGAAAACCTTTTTTAGGCTCAAATTGCAGCCCCAAATTACCTTTGCCGTGAACTGGTGCTAATCCTCCGATAAAATTTTCATATGTAGTATTGGGATGAAATTGAATTGTAGATCCCCTGCCCTGATATTTTTCTTTTAATAACCGTAAGGCTAGTCGTGTTTTACCAGTCCCTGGAGGCCCCTGTAAAATTACATATTTACGTTCTTTTAATAGGGAAACAACTTCAGATTCACTACAATCGGGAAATATATGAGAATAGTATGCAGTCTCTATACGCGCCGCATCCTCTTCTGCCCCCTTTAAAGGCTGATGTCCCCTTTCCGAAAACATTAAATCTAAAAAAGCCTTTAAACAATCAATTGCAGCCTGTCTTTTTAAACCAGGAACAAAAAAACCATAAATCACCCTTCCATAGCGATTAAACACGGTTTGATATTCCGGGAACATTTTTTTAACATTAGCCGGTATATCCAAATCAATTCGTGCGGGATCCTGCTTAGCCCAAGCAACCATTTCTCCAGCACCATACTCCTTATTTAACCATTTACAAATAGCAGCCACTTTACGACCATGCCCTGGACGTGCGAAAACATCCTCATCAGGGCTTAACCCTTGAGTCCCAATAGCCATAGCAATCAAGGCTGGATGACCCTCTACAGGAAAAATAACAAAACTCATACCACCATAAGCACCCGAATCCGGATTAGAGGGATCAATTAAGGCCGCAAAAGGAACCCCAACAGAACCAGAACGAAACTGCGGGGCCCGAATAGTTACTGAATCTTCCGCCCTTTTGGCATACCTACCAGCAGGTGCACCGTAAAGCTCTGCAAATGCATCCTGACAAGATTTAGACCAATCATCTCTAAAACCGGCATAGATCAAATCAAGTAATTTTCTCATAAAAAACTCCTTTTTTACATTATATTTCGATAAAGAAATGAAAAAACCCTGCTTAAGTGATCCATTTTTCTATTAATCTGTAAACAACCCCGCATCCAAACCAAGATAAGTATCAGGCACCTCTCCTACTATTATTGTCTCGGCAATGGGAACTTGATTATAAATATCTATAGTTTCAGTAGCTAAAGGAATAATAATTTGGATAGTAGTTTTAATTTGTAAATAAAGAAGATGTCTGGTTTGATTTATACCGGCCTGTTGAAAATCATCAAGGAAATTAACATGTACGGTTCCCAGGGGTGTTAATTTAACCTTTAGCTGAGGTCCCCAATGAGCCAAAAGGGGACTATCTAGGGCTTGACCTACGGGAATCTGAAATGAATCTGTTTCCAAAGAATTTAAGACCTTCTTTATTTCTAAAGCAGCTTTTGTTAGTACCCTGCTAATTTTAACGGTATTGGCCTGCATTAAGGTTACCCTTTGTGCAGCATCCTTATGGATGGCTATTAATTCTTCATATTCTGTATCTATTAAAACCTGTTCATATAATGCTTGATTCATAGCTTCCACAGCCATACTATGAGCCTTTATTTCCGCAACTGACAATATAGTTGGTTTTAAATTGTTTTCAAATTGGCGGAATAAAAAGATTCCGGCAAGACTAAAAAAAAATATAATTAAAAAAATAATTATACCGGGAGCAATAAAGATCCGTCTTTTTAATCCCCATCTGGACTTATACCAACGCAAAACTTTTCAACCCCCAGTATCCCCCTCTTTAATCAATATATATGTATCTATTTTCAAAAAGTGTCAACTCACTTCAAGTTAAACTTTTTTATGGAATATGCTATAATAAGGCAAGCATGATTAGGGGGTGTCCCTTTATGACACGTAGTAAAAGACGTCGCCGCAAAAAAAAGATTAGATACAGCCGTCTACTACTATTAATTGTCCTACTAGCTTCCTTTATTTTTGTTGGTTTAGGACTAGGTTTAGTGGTAGGAGCCTTGGCTACACTACCACCTTATGATCTTAATCATATTACTGGTGATTTACCTAGTCTACTTTTTGACAAGGACGATCAAGAAGTTACACCTGTAAGGTCTGCCAAAAACAGAGTGGAACTTAGTCAAAACGAAATTCCCGAAGTAATCAAACAAGCAATTATCGCCATTGAAGACCAACGTTTCAAAAAACATCATGGTCTAGATCTTTATCGTTTAGGTGGAGCGATAATTGCCAATATCACTAAAGGTTATGGGGCCCAAGGTGGTAGTACACTTACTCAACAACTTGTAAAAAATGCTGTTCTTAAAAATCCGGAAAAGAAAATCCGACGTAAAATCCAAGAACTCTTTATCGCTTTTCAAGTAGAAGCTAAATATTCCAAAGAACAAATTCTTACCTTCTATTTAAATAATGTTTATTATGGGGAAGGTGCTTGGAGCTTACAAACTGCTTCCCAAGTCTATTTTGGAAAAGATGCCTCTGAATTAGATTTAGCCGAAGCCGCGATGCTTGCCGGTGTGGTAAATGCCCCAAGTAGATATTCTCCTTACAAAAACCCAGAAAAAGCAAAACAACGCCGAGCCCTTGTACTTAACGAAATGGTTAGTTTAAACTTTATTTCCTCCGAGGAAGCGGAAAAAGCCAAAGATAAACCTTTCAATTTAGTAGGGCTGCAGCCTAATGATTATCAATATCAATCTTTTATAGATTACGTCATTAGTGAAGCTATCGATAAAATGAAATTAACCGAGGCAGATATCTCCTCTTTTTATACTGCTGGCTATCGCATTTACACTACTATGGATACAAAAACTCAAGTTGAAGCAGAAAAAGTTTATGCTGATCCTAATAATTTTCCAGCAGGTAAAAAAGGTCAAATTGTTCAATCAGCCATGGTGGTACTTGATCCCCACACCGGGGGAATTTGGGCTTTAATTGGTGGCAGAGATCAGCAAGGTGAACGTCAATTTAACAGGGCCGTAGATGCAGTTCGACAACCCGGCTCAGCAATTAAACCTGTAGCTGTTTATGGACCGGCCGTAGAAAAAGGCTATGGTCCAGCTACTGTTCTAGATGATTTTCCCCAGCAATATGATCTAGGGGGAGGAAAACTTAAAACTTTTGTAAACCATGATAACCGCTACCGCGGTTTAATCAGCATGCGTACCGGAATTCAACATTCCGTAAATACCGTAGCCGTAAAAATGCTGCAAAAAATCGGTATAAACGATAGTATCAACTTTATTAAAGGCTTAGGTATTACTACCTTAGTAGAAAGCGGAGACCCTAATGATAAAGGACTTTCCTTAGCCTT
>DUTS01000109.1 GCA_012841935.1 Clostridia bacterium | reverse complement strand
TAAATCATATTGCGGTTTACCTTTATTGGCCAAAGCATCCAATAAGGGACCACCAGGATAACCCAAACCCATAGCCCGGGCTATCTTGTCATAGGCCTCCCCCACTGCATCATCTTTAGTTTGTCCCCATAATCGATAAACACCATGATCTTTCATTTCGATTAATACACTATGTCCACCAGAAACCAATAAACCAATTACCGGAAATTCAATATTTTGCTGTACCAACCAATTGGCATATAAATGTCCCTCCAAATGATTAATAGCCAACAGCGGTAATTGTAAACTATAGGCTAAGGCCTTCACCGTATTTACTCCCACTAACAAAGCACCTACTAAACCAGGACCATAAGTTACAGCTAAAGCCGTTAAATCGGTAAATTTAAGTCTAGCTTCTTTTAAAGCTAGTTCAATTAAATAATTAATTTGTTCCAAATGTTTACGAGAGGCTATTTCCGGAACTACACCCCCAAATTGACGATGCACATTTACTTGGGAAGCAACTATATTGGCCAACAAATCTTTACCCCCGGCCAAAATGGCGACAGCGGTTTCATCACAACTAGTTTCCACCGCCATAATTATTTCTCCACTCATTAAAAAAACTCCTTCCACATAATCAAGGCATCTTCATTACCAACTACATAATAATTAGGTCTGATTCCTGCTGGCACAAAACCCAATTTCCGATAAAGCCCCTGTGCCCTTTTATTAGAAACTCTCACTTCCAAAGTCATTCGCAGGGCCCCTTTTTCTATGGCAATAACTTCTAAACCTTTTAATAATAATTCTCCTAATTTACGCCCCCGATATTCTGGTTTGATAGCCAAATTAGTCAAATGAGCTTCATCAATAATCACCCAAATTCCCCCATACCCTAATACTTTTTTAGTATCTTGACCAGTAGTAACTACTAAATAATGGGCAAATTCATTATCAGCCAATTCACATTGAAAAATAAATTTGGACCAAGGCCCCGAAAAGGATTGTTCTTCTATTTCTACCACTTGCTCAAGATCCCAAGTCTGCATTTGACGCAAAAAATAGGTCAATTATTTTCCCTACTTTCTCTTACAGCTAATTTTCTTTCTGCTTCCGAAGAGCGAATATAAAAAGGTTTTAAGGTAAACAAATCATCTGCCCTGCCAGCTAGTAGTTTTTCTATACCTAACCAAGCCACACAAACAGCCCGATTAATCTGCAAACAACTAGGTGGTAAAATAAATTTCTCTTGCAATTTTTCCTGCCATAAAGCCTGATATTTCAAGGCACCTGTACCACTAAAAATAATGGGCTCCTGATAAACGACTAATTTTTCCGCCCAAATTTCGGGAACAACCGCCTCAGCCTTTATTTCCTCCTGATAATTTATTCCCGAGAATCGATACAGAGCCGCATAAACCTCATTACGACGGGCTTCCAATAATGGGGAAACCAAACCAAAAGTACCACACCAAGGAAAAGCCATAACCAATAAAGTAGACACACTAGCCAAAGGCACATTCCAACCTTGTGCCAATCCTTTAGCTGTAGCCATACCAATCCGCAAACCCGTAAATGAACCTGGACCCCCGGCAATAGCTATTCCTCCGATATCAGTCCTTTTTACCTTGGTAATTTTTAAAAGCCGCTCAATTAAAGGTAATAATTGTTCCGAATGAGTCAAGCCCGTATTTAATGTTAATTCACCCCAAACTTTTTTTTTATCTACCAAAGCCACAGAAGCCACAGGAGAAGAACTTTCAATCCCCAAAACCAACATCTTTCGCCAACTCCTTAATTAAAATCTCCCACTTTTCACCATATGGATAAAAAGTAAGCAAACGTCCCTGTTCAGCCTGATACTCTATTTTTATCCGTAAATATTCTGCAGGTAAATAAGGGCTGATCAAATCACCCCATTCGATTACCACTACTCCTGGTCCTGCAAAATAATCTTCATAACCCAATTCCTCGAAATCCTCTGGAATTGTTAATCTATAAACATCAAAATGGGCCAATGGAATTTTCCCAGCATACAAATGAAGCAAAGTAAAAGTCGGGCTGGTAATCTCCCCCTTAATTCCCAAACCACAAGCTAAACCTTTTACAAAATGGGTCTTACCAGCTCCTAAATCACCAACCAAACTTATTATTTCACCACCCTTTAATTTAGCGGCCAATTTTTCAGCTAATTTTAAAGTCTCAGCTACCGAAAAAGAATAATAATTATACACCTTTACTCCACCCTTTTGGCAATTTAAAAACAGGTCTGATCAGCCCCACTATTTCCCCACAACTATTTTTTAATTTTGGTTCTAGCCAATCAACCATTTTCACCTGTGCGGCATTATCTAGTAAAGCCAATTGTTTTAGAACCGAAAGCACTACCACTGGTAATGCCCGGACATTACCATCAGCAATTTTCAGAGCAATACCCCACCGCCGCTCCGGTACCCCCAAGCAATAAACACCTTCAGCTCCAAATTTAGCAATAATCTTTTCCGATAAAGCCGACAATAACGCTGTATCAAAACTTTTACTTCCTCCTACATAAAAAGGTTGACTCTGCATAGCTTTTTGTACCAATTGACCAGCACTAACCTCTAGATTCACCAATTGAGCATAAGCTCTTGCCATATTCCTTAAAGGCAGAGCCCAAACCGGCACCCCACAACCATCAATTCCTTCTTTTAATTCCTCAGGTTTTAAACCAGCAAAATCTGCTACCAATCCTTTCATTTCCTGCTGTACTAAATGTGTAGGTAAATAATAATCGGCTAAAGACAAATCCCAATATTTAGCCAAAGCTAACATACCAGCATGTTTGCCAGAACAAGGATTAGCTAAATCACATTTTAAAAAAGAAGCATCCAAATCAATTTTCTCTAAAATATTTTGCACCCCACTTTGATGTTCTTTTTCCCCAGTATGTGAGCCGCAAAACAGAGCAATATCTTTTAAACTAAAATCATAATAATCGGCAGCACCGCCTTCAAGTACGGCCAAAGCCTGTAATGGTTTGGCCGCCGAACGGAAATAAGTAAAATAATGAGGGTCTCCCAAAGCAGTAATTATTTCCCCATGGTGATCAACCACCACTATTGAACCATAATGTACACTTTCCACCACTTTTCCCCTCAGCACCTCAGCCAACTTAACACTAGCCACCTTTTACTCCCTCCGCATAATCCACCAGATGCTTAAAAATAGCCAAGGAAACCCCATTTTCCATACCCAAACATTCCGGATGCCACTGCACGGCAATAATCCTTTTCCCCATTTCAATAGCCTCAATCAAATTATCCTTACTCCTAGCCACAGCTCTAAACCCTTTGCCCAATTTATTTATTCCCTGATGGTGAAAACTAGTTACAGCAAAGGATTTTTGCCCAACAATTTGTCCAAACTCGCTTTCCGATTCTATCCAAACCTGATGAGTAGGATGCCAACGCGGTGCTTCCTGATTATGCTTTAATTCAGTAACCCCTTTTAAATCCTGATGCAAAGTCCCCCCAGCAGCCACATTAAATAATTGTAATCCACGGCAAATCCCCACAGCTGGTTTATCCCCACTTAAAACCAACTTAGCCAATTCTATTTCAAAAAAATCACGCCGCGGAGCAATTTCAGCTAAATCTCTGTGTGGTTCCTCATCATAATAAAAGGGATCCAAATCACTGCCCCCCGAAAAAACAAAACCATCCATTTGCCTATAATATACCGTAATTAATTCCCGTTTAGCAATACTAGGCAATAAAAAAGGGATTCCTCCCGCTTTTTTTACTGCACAAACATACTCATGATGTAATTTGTGCCACTGTTTTTCTTCTTCCCAACCACAAGTGATACCAATTAAAGGTAGCAAGCTCCTTCCCTCCTTAAGATAAAAAAATAGACCCCTCGGCCTATTTTAAAGTTCGACTAATCCCAAACTAATTTCTAAAGCCTTATTTACCTGCTGCATTAAGCCGGCCTCCAAAGATGAAACCTTTTCCTGTAAACGACGTTTATCAATCGTTCTAATTTGCTCAAGCAAAACCACGGAGTTTTTCTCCAAACCACAAAATTCTTTGGCTAATTCTACATGAGTGGGTAATTTAGCCTTATCTAATTGACTAGTAATTGCCGCAATAATTGTCGTTGGACTGTACTCATTACCAATATCATTTTGCACAATTAAAACCGGCCGAGTACCACCTTGTTCTGAACCAACCACCGGACTTAATTGTGCATAAAAAATATCGCCCCTTTTTACCTTCATAAACAACACTCCATTATTTTTCGTTCTGTGAGTAAATGGGCTTCCTCCTCACAAAAACAAAATTCCTCGACTAAGGCCAAATTTAAACATGCCATTTCCTGATAACCTTTTCGCATTTCTTCACGTAAATATAGTTTTCTTTTTTCCCACAGATAGAAACGCATCGCCTCTCTGACTAATTCACTACGACATTTATTTTCCGCATCAATTAATAAATCCATTTCCTCTAATAAGGAAACAGGAAAGCACACCGTAATGCGCTTGCTATCCGCCACAAACAACCACCCCTTTTGTAATAAAAAGCCGTTCATCGCTCCTGCTTGTTTCATTATATATATTATGCATCATTAGAGTCAATATCAACCATAAGTAATTTCTTCCCATTTAGATTTTCTCCACACGTTCTACATTAGCGGCAATTCTAGTCAAAACTTCATAGCCAATAGTCTTTGACCACTTAGCTACCTCATCTAAAGTTACATTATAATTATCAAAAACATAAACCTGATCACCAACCTTAACCTCTCCCACAATATCTGTAATATCAAGCATAGTTAAATCCATACAAATTCTGCCCACAATCGGTGCCCTTTGACCATTAACCACCATCGAACCCTGATTGGAAAGCAAACGGCTAATTCCATCAGCATAACCGATAGCTACAGTGGCAATTACGCTTTCCCGAGTAGTTTCAAAGGTTCGTCCATAACTAATAAAAGTACCAGGGGGCACAGTTTTAATCTGTATAATGCGTGCCGCTAACTGTAGTGCTGGAGTTAAAGTTACCCTCTCCCGTAAAACATCAGCAGGATAATAGCCATAAATCATATAACCAGGACGGACCAAATTAAAATGAGCCTCCTTTTGTGTAAAAATAGGGACACTACTACTGGCATGTTTGAAACGAACCAGACCATAAATTTCTTCGAAATCCCATACTGCCTTTTTAAATATTTCCGTTTGTTTAACAGTATACTCTTGATCAGCAGGAAGCATACTGTCAGCACAAACATAATGCATATATAAACCTTCAACTTGAACATTACTTAATTTTTTTAATTCCCTAGCCGCTTTTTTAACTTCCCGAGGATTAATACCTAAACGTCCAGCCCCAGTATCTATTTCCAAATGCACCCGTAAGGGCTGTTTAGACTTTACTTCCCTAGCAAATTCCCAATAACCTAAACCAACTATAAAATCATGTTTCATAATTAAAGGCAAATCAACAGCAAGTGGTTGATATAAAATCATTATTTCCTTTTCCGGAAAAATTCTTTTTAAAACCAAGGCTTCTTGAACATCAGCTACCGCTAAATAATTACACATATGAAAAGCATTTACTACTATATCAGTACTACTACCATAAGCACCAGCTTTAATAATCGGCATAATTTCCACATCATTAGCTAATACCTCTTTAATCCTTTTCAAATTACTCTGCATAGCCCTTGTATTCATATATAACGTTACCGCCGCAGGCGGCAGTGTAAAAACCAAATCATGGCGGTAATCCATTTCCAAATACTTTTTCAGTTCTTGAAATACTTCCTCCATTTTCATCTGACGTGAGCCCTTTAATAAAACCACATCCCCTTCTTTTAATCCTGTCCGCATAACATATTCTTGCAAACAACCATAGAGCTCACTTTTAGTTTTAAAAGCAAAGCCCGCCTGTCCATAACCCTCCTCAAAATCCCGGTAATGGTCTCCTACAAAAAAAGCAAGTAGCGATAATTCTCGGCACAACTCACCTAAATGTCGGTGTTCCCGAGAAGAAAATTCCCCCAGCTCATTCATTTCACCCAAAATAGCTAACTTTTTACCTTTAGACTGATTCGCACATAAAGTAGCCAATGCTGCTTTAACCGAATCAGGATTAGCACTATAAAAATCTTTAATTAAAGTAATGCCTTTAAAAACACTTTCCTCATAACGCCAATTCTCATTTACAAAATTAGCTAAAGCCGTTTTAATTTCTTTTCCTGTTAACCCCATTTTAAATGCACAAGTAATCGCCAATAAAGCATTATTAAGATTATGCTTACCTTGTAAAGGTAAAAATAATTCTATTTTTTCTTTACCCCGTACCACCGTAAAATTCAAGCCCTCTTTAGACATTTCCCAATGATCAACAAAAACATAATTACCCGCATTTTTTCTTACACCAGCCCCGATAATTTGCGGCCAAGTTATTTTTTTCAAAAAAGGATCATCACTATTTAAAATTAAACAACCCCGCAAACCTTCTTTAATTTCCGCTTTAGCCCGCAAAATATTTTCCCGTGAACCTAAATTACCCAAATGAGCAGTACCGATATTAGTAATTATCGCTATATCCGGACTGGCAATTTTAGACAACTTAGCTATTTCCCCCAAACGATTCATTCCCAATTCAAAAACAGCAACTTCATGTTCTGCAGTTAAACCAAAAATAGAAAGTGGTAAGCCAATTTCATTATTAAAATTTTTATACGTAGAAATAACTTTATATTTAGTAGCTAACAAATGTGCTAGCAGATTTTTGGTGGTTGTTTTACCACTACTACCCGTTATGGCAATCACTTTAGTTCCCAAACGCTGACGATAGCCATTAGCTATCTGAGCCAAAGCCTCTAAAGTATTAGGAACCCGTAAAACAGGCATCTTCCCCTGAAAATCCTCCTCGACAATTAAAGCCCCAGCTCCCTTTTTTACCGCTACCGGTAAAAAAGCATGTCCATCATAATTCTCCCCTTTTAAAGCCAAAAAAACTTCTCCGGGCCGAATTGTTCTGGTATCAATACTAATACCCTTTACCCAAAAATCATCCGAAAAAGTAAAATCCATTTGTAAAAAAGAACACAAATCACTTAAATAAATATTTTCCATAGACCTTCATCTCCCAAAATCATTATAACATATTTCCAAACAATATATTTGGCAAACAGTCTTTTCAGTACACATTGAAATAGCACCCGGGAAATGATGACCTTGAACCGAAAAACCCATTACTATTTTTCACCTAAATAATATTCTAAATTTCTTTTTTCCATAGGAAATTTTCCTCTTTCCCTGAACTCCACACTATCCTTTTTATGTTCACTTAAATTACTTCTTGAATCCTGTTCAACAAGATTAATTTCTATATCTTGTTCTTGAAGTGTCTCCTTTTTTTGAACATCTCTTTCTTTAAACACTTTGCAAACCTTTTTACAAATTTCAACCAACAAACGAGCATTATAATACAACAGTGTACATACTGCCGCGAAATAGATCAATTCTAAACTTACACCTACAATTAAAATTAAATTTGATGCCCCTGCAGCAGCCGGCATACAAAATCCCCCTTAACAAAACACAATTATGACCTCTCCATTTATTTCTATCTTTCAAACTCATACTTCTCTTTTTTAAGAGCCTGTTCATTTATTTCCCTAACAACCCCTTGAACCTCACCCCCATATTTTCCCAAATATTCCTTTTGTCTATAAAACAAGACTGCTGGCAGCTCACCTTCCCGCTGCCTAAAATCAAGTACAGCCAAAGGCCGCAGATCTGACAATACGTAATCCTTCCAAACCACCCTCCCTTTTGGATACTGATCGTAAATCTCGCAACTGCCATGACCTCATTTTTCTCCCCCCCACTGAAATGCTCTTTTACCTGATCAGAACACGGTGGTTAAAATTGTGTAAACTAATTT
>DUTS01000108.1 GCA_012841935.1 Clostridia bacterium | reverse complement strand
GTGCCCTGCGAGCCACAGGTAATAATCCTCAAATGGCTCGTGCCCAGGGAATCAATACTAAAACGATGATCATTTTAGGTCTACTGATTAGTAATGGTCTGGTAGGCTTTAGTGGGGCCCTAATTGCCCAAAGCCAAAGTTTTGCCGATGTACAAATGGGCATTGGTTCAATTGTGATTGGCTTGGCCTCTGTAATCATTGGAGAGGTACTTTTTGGCACCAGAAATTTTTTCAACTATTTAATTTCCTTAGTTCTAGGAGCGATCACTTATCGAATCATCATTGCCCTAGTTTTAAAAATGGGAATGCCAGCCACAGATTTAAAACTATTTACCGCATTAACAGTGGCTATCGCTTTAGCTTTACCTATTTTTAAAGATTACCTACGACCTCTTAAAAAATCAACAGAGGAGGAGCAAAAATGTTAACATTAAAAAATGTTACCAAAAGGTTTCATCCCCAAACTATTAACGAAAAAACTGCCTTAGCAAACATCAATCTCAACCTAGTTCCCGGGGATTTTGTAACCTTAATTGGTGGTAATGGTGCTGGCAAATCTACACTTTTAAATTGCATTGCCGGAGTATATCCACCAGATCAAGGCACAATTTTTATAGAAAATCAAAATATTACCAAACTACCCGAACATAAAAGAGCCGCCATTATTGGCCGCGTCTTTCAAGATCCCATGCTAGGAACCGCAGCCAATATGGGAATTGAAGAAAACCTGGCTTTAGCCCTACGCCGTGGTAAACGACGTACCCTCAAATGGGGAATCAACAATTCCGAACGCCAAGAATATAAAACCTTATTAAAAACATTAGGCCTTGGTCTAGAGGACCGTCTTAACGATAAAGTAGGCTTACTCTCAGGTGGACAGCGACAAGCCTTAACTCTTCTAATGGCTACTCTTAAAAAACCAAAGCTCCTACTCCTAGATGAACATACAGCAGCCCTAGACCCACAAACCGCGGCCAAGGTATTAGAGTTAAGTGAACAAATTATTACCACTCATCAATTAACTACTTTAATGGTTACTCATAATATGCGACATGCCATTCAATATGGCAACCGATTACTCATGATGCATAATGGCCGCCTAATTCTTGACATTTCCGGCCAAGAAAAACAAAGCCTCACCGTAGAAGACCTTTTGGCTCATTTCCAAAAGGCCAGTGGTGAGGAATTTGCCAATGACCGTGTTTTGTTAGCTTAAAGACTTTTTTCCGGTAGGAGAGTACTTTCTTGCGGATCGTGCTTATCCTTAAAGATTCCCCCCCGACGGGACTGTGCCTTAGGAAGGTTAGCATAAATTTGCTGTTTTATCCTAGCACAACCCAAAAGTATTACAGACATCTCGGAAAGACCAAGTTCTTTAGCCTGTCCTTCTAGGATAATAATTTTATCAAGCAAAGAACGTGCTTCTTCAGGTCCTATTGGCTTTGAATTTTGAAGTTCTTCCCACTGCTTATACAGTCTCCTTTTTTTACTGTTTAAAACCTGCTTAGCCAATTTTCGATGTTTAGGCATACCCAATTCCCCCCTTATTACTTCCATATTTTCTTAACTATACTGATCTAAATTCCCAGAATGATATTTTAAGGTTAATTTAGTTAATTGATCCGCTTCCGCCAAAGTTAAATTAGGGACAAAATCTTCAGCAAACGAAGCATTATAATCCCGAAAAGCCTTGGCCGATAACTCCGCATAAAGAGTCAATTCGGCCACCATCTCTTTCGCCCTAACAAGTTCCTTAGTCAAGGCTTCAATAACAGCTGCACTGCTTTTTTGAACTACCTTCCCTCTTTGATCAACAAACTTAACCACACGTCCCTCTTTTTCTACAGCTTTAATTACTGACAATTCTTCTTTTATTGCCGAAATTAAGGGAGTAAAATATTCCTTAATTTCATTCCTTAAATGTTTATGTTCTGACTGAATTACCTGACTATACCAATTAACAAACAAACCTTGCTCTCTTTTGTTCAAATAATTCCCTTTACTCATTAAGTTATTAATTTTTCTACCAAAATAACGTTCATTATGACGATTAACTGTCCCTAGATGAACCGCCTTAATTGCTAGTGGAGACAATTCAATTTTACTGGGAACCTTAAACTGCCTTTCTAAACCGTCAGTCAATTCAATTCCCTGACTCATTTAAATACACCTACCCCCAAAAAATTTCTGCGACTAGAAAAATAATACTAAGAATATTGTAGTATATTCACATTATTATAGCAAGAAATTTTCTAACTTATGTAGTGTGCTAAACTCAAATCAACGCGAAATCCCTTTTTTCCTATTAAAATTAAACCCCATTTGTGGATTCTCTATTTAATTTATAATTATTAACTGCTTTTTTCTCAAATTCTGATGACAACTACTTAAATCTCAGATTAAATAATCCGAAAAAAATATCAAATTAAGCCCAATTAATAATCCTTACAATTAATTTAGTTTACTTCTTTTTTTAGTTCTTCTACCTCTTTTATAGTTAATTCAGCTCCCTGTGCTACTTTTTCAACTGACAAACCCATCTTCAAAAGATTTATCGCTATTTTCCTTTTAGCATTAAAAAACCCCTTTTGAAGCCCCTGTTCAATCCCCTGTTGAAGCCCCTTTTCAATTCCCTTTTGTTCTCTTAATTCCAAGATAGTCAAGATGCGTTCCCCC
>DUTS01000107.1 GCA_012841935.1 Clostridia bacterium | reverse complement strand
GGCTTTGGGGGTCACCTGTGTACCTACACCACCAGCCCCTCCAAGTGGTTCACCACAAAGTACCAGAGTTGGTAGGGGTATTCGCCATACTCTACATACAAATAAAAGTGTTTATCGCCGTGGTGAAATAGTAAGAATTACCCTTTCCAAAACTAATATTACCGATCATGAAATTACTCTTCGCTATCGTACTAGACAAATTGTAGAGATTACTGTGCGTAATCTTGCCGGTGGTTTGGTTTGGAGTTTTGGCTCTGGACGTACTTTTGCACCAAGCACACGAGTTATAACAATTTTTCCGGGTGGTACCCAAGTAATTAAAGAAGACTGGCGACAAGTTGATAAGCGTGGACGACAGGTTCCACCTGGTACTTATGTAATTACGGCTGTCAATTTGGGTACTAATGTAAGTGTTTCTGTACGAATTCAAATTAGATAAAAAAAGTACCGGATTTTCCGGTACTTTTTGTTCAGCAAGTATAAACATAGTTTTTGCCTCTTGCTTTTGCCGTATATAATGCTTCATCAGCTTTTTGAATAATTGTTTCTGCACTTTGGCCATCTTGTGGAAAGGCGGCAATACCCACGGAGATACCTAAGGAAGGATAAGCAATAATTTGGGGGTGAACAATAATGTTGTTACGAATTCTAGTAGCGATGAGTTTGCTTTTTTCTTTATTGGTTTTTGGTAAAATAATGGCAAATTCATCACCACCATAGCGGGCGACAATATCGGAATTTCTGGTGAATTTTTTCATTAATTGGGCGGTTAATTTCAGGATTTGATCACCAGCATGGTGACCTGCTAGATCATTCAATTGTTTAAAATTATCTAAGTCTAATAGAATCAAGGAAAAGGGGATGTTTCTTTTGATTAATAGGTGCAGATTTTGATTAAAAAAACGGCGGTTATGTACTTTAGTAAGGGTGTCTAGATTGGCTAAAATAAAACAGGATTGATGAAAATTTCGGGACAAGGTTAATGCAAAGCAGGCTAAAATCAGGAGGATAATTATTTGAGTAAGTATTGGCTGGAGGATAAGTCCTTGTTTTTTACTGATTAGAATTAGGCTTGTACATGCTAGTAGGGTTGTAAAATAGGTACTCTTTGTTTTATTTTGAAAGGCTAAAGCTACAATTGGAAAAGTAAAAAAAAGTGAAAAAACTAAAAAGTAATGTTGGGCATGGTAAATAAAAAGACTAATGAAGAGTAAATCTAGAAATACTGTAAGGGGTTCTGGTAGATAAAAAAAGGTATCTAATTGATAAGTTAAAAAAATGAGTAGAGCGTAAATCAGCAGTATTAAGCCCAAAAGATAAAGAAGCGGAGGTAACTGGCGATCAATTAAGAAAAAACAGGGTAAAAAAAGAATACAAACCATTAAACGTAAAAAGGCTAAGATAAAATTATTATTGTTTGTACGCTTTGCCAGAGACATCATTTTCCTCCTTAAGCTAAATATTGTTGTTTATATTCCCCATTTGAGCTAATTTTCCCTCTTTTTAAGTCAAAGATAAGTATTGTTTGTTTAAATGGCTAGGTGCTATACTAAATACAGGAGGTTTGCCAGATGAATATTTATAAAGTTAGTAGAATAGTTTTTATTGCGGTAATTTATTTGGTGTTAACACTCGCTTTTGCACCTTTAAGTTATGGACCAATTCAAGTTCGTTTTGCAGAAGCCCTTACTATTTTACCCTATTTAATTCCGGAAGGAATTTGGGGACTTTTTTTAGGCTGTTTATTGGCGAATTTCTTCAGTTGGTTAGGTCCGTTAGATTTAATTTTTGGTAGTTTAGCTACTTTAGCAGCGGCAATTTTAACTAGAAAAATGCCGCATCCTTTTTTAGCTCCTTTACCACCAGTGCTAATTAATGCGGTTGTCGTCGCCGCTATTTTAAAATATGTTTTGGGGCATCCTTTTTTATTGAGTATGCTTTATATAGGTGGTGGAGAACTCCTAGCCTGTTATTTTTTAGGGCTTCCTTTATTATTTGCTTTGCGAAAAATAATTAAATAAAAAACAGGCCGGTTAAATTAGCAGGCCTGTTTTAATTTTAGCGCTGACGATTATTGATATCGGCATAGCTAATATTGCGGGTGTGTAAAGTGTGTGACCAAGATACTTGTGTGTCACTAAAAAAGCTGAGAACAATAATGGGTACCCAACTATAAACAAAAAGAGGATAATGGTAAATCATCCATTTGAGTATTTTTTTGGGGAGGCGATCTAACCAGATAACTAGGAAGGGATAAATTATTTGCAAGACACTAACTAGTTCCCATAAAAGTGGTGGCCAAATATATTTAAAAATAGTAGTATAAAGATCCAAGATAAAGAGATCCACAAAACCGATTAGGGTAAATAAGGCCATAAAAACTACTAATAAAGGTTGTAAGGTTAACATGGCGGCATCAAAAAGTACAATGTCTTTTTGTCGAATGGCCTCCTTAATGAATTTAAAGCTATAAGTACGGAAAAGTTCTACATGACCAAGTGCCCAGCGTTTTCTTTGTTTCCAGGCTTGTTTGAAAGTAAGTGGCTTTTCGTCATAAGTAATGGCTTCGTGAGCCCAAGTAGTTTTATAACCGTGCATTAGGGCTTTAAGGCTAAATTCTAAATCCTCGGTTAAAGAAGTGGCTCCCCAGCCAATTTCTTTTAAAACATCCAAAGAAATAGCCATGCCAGTACCACCTAAATAGTTAGATAAACCTAAATTATATCTGGCTAATTGTAACATGCGGTTGGCAACCCAAAAGGCCATAGAAAAAGAGGCGGTAACCCAAGTATCCTGTGGGTTTTTGGCATCAAGATAACCTTGCACTATTTTGGCACCATCACAAAGGCGATTATTCATGTGTGTTAAGAAATTGGTATCTACCAAATTGTCGGCATCAAAAATAACTACAGCATCATATTTTTCCGGAAAATTATAAAGCTTAGCGAAAAACCATTCCAAGGCATAACCTTTGCCGCGCTGTTCTAAGTCGGTTCTTTCGAAAACCCAGGCTCCGTGTTGAGCAGCAATTTTAGCTGTATTATCAGTACAGTTATCGGCGATAACGAAAACTTCGTAAAGTTCACGGGGATAATTTAAAGACATTAAATTATCTATTAAAGGACTGATTACAAGTTCCTCATTATGGGCGGGAATGATAATGGCGAATTTTTTTCGCGGGGTATATGTTTTAGGTGTGCGAAATTTAACTAAACCTGACATACCTAAAATGAAAAAGTAAACTGCCACCAAAGCCAAGATGATTTGTGCGGGCAGCATAAAAAAATCTAAAGGTAAATAGGAAAAGTCTTGTAAAGGCACAGTATTGTTCCTCCATTTTAAATATTATTTTACACACACTATTTTATTATAACATAAAATAAAAATAAATATTACTTAATTACCGCAGAATTTTTTGTAGGCTGTATTAAAGACTAGAAAGCACTTTAAAAGGTTCCCCTTTTTTATATTTCATTTTTGGAGCATTGACTGTATAATGAAGGTAACAATCTTTTAAAAAAACTGGTTAGTAGTTAGTGGGGGAAATTTGTGAATTTGTCTATTAAAAAATTAAATAAAAAATTAATAGCTATTTTAATTTGTCTTTTCGTGGGTGCCGCCTTTTTTTCTTTTTACTTAATAAATAGGCAGCTATTAGTAGTGCAGACTACTTTGGTTGAAAAGCGGGAATTAATGAGTGAAATTAAAACTAGTGGTGTCTTACAGTGTGCCCAACAGCAGGATTTTTATGCACGCACCTCATCTGCGGTAAAGGAAATTAGAAAAACCGAAGGAGCTAAAGTCACCTTGGGTGAAGTCATTTTATTATTAGATAATAATAATGCACTGCGTGAGCTAGGTAAAGCCGAAAATGCTTTGGTTATTTTACAAAATGATTATTTACAAGCAGTAAGTGATAAAGTTTACTTAATGAATAAAAGAGATGAAGCTCGTAAAAATCAAGAATGGGCCGAAGAATTATTTCAAGCTGGGGAAATTTCTTGGCCAGAAATTGAAGATATAAAAAATGAAATTTTGGAATTGGAAAATCAAATTAAAGCTATAAATTTAAACACACTAGAGAGTCAAGTTAATAAAGGGCGTTTGGCGGTACAGGCGGCTCGTGAGGATCTAGCGGAAACTGTAATCACCAGCCCTTTTCCGGGGACTCTTTTACAGATGGCGGTTAAACGGGGTGAACCGGTTGCCCAAGGTAAGTTTTTGTTTAGTATTGGTAAAACTGATATTCTGGAAGTAGTTGCTTTTGTTAGTGAACATCAAGTTTTTAAATTAAAAAAAGGTGATTTGGTTGAGATTTATAGTGATGCTTTAACTGAAAAGGTTTATCGCGGGGAAATTAAACAAATTGCTCCCAGAGCTGAAATGGTTGAAACTGCGGATGGCCCTGAAAGTAAAGTAAAATTAAAAATTGCTTTTCGGGAAAAAGCGGTGGAATTCAAACCTGGGTTTACGGTAAATATAAGGATTCCTTTAGAGGAAAAGACCGAGGCCCTATTAATTCCTCAAATGGCTATTAAAGAAGAAGATGAACGGTGTTTCGTGTTTGTCTATGAACAGGGTACTGTTCGGAAAAGGGAGGTACAGCTTGGTTTGGCTGCAGAAGGTGAACAAGAAGTAATTGTCGGTTTACAAGCAGGTGAAACAGTGATTATTAGTCATTTAGAAAAATTGCAGGATCAAATGAAAGTAAAAGTAAATTAGGTATGGTGAAATAAATGACTCAGTTAGCATTTTTAAAAACAGCTCGGCGTTTGGTGATTAAAATAGGTAGTAGTACTTTAACTTATTCTTCAGGTAAACTTAATTTATATCAATTGGAACGCTTAGTTAGGGAAATTGCTGATTTAAAAAATCAAGGTTTGGAAATTATAATTGTTACTTCTGGGGCCGTAGGAGCGGGGATGGGTAAAATGGGACTAGTTAAACGTCCCAAAAACATACCGGAAAAACAGGCTTTGGCCGCCATTGGTCAGGGTATTTTAATGCATATGTACGAAAAGTTTTTTGGTGAATATGATTTAACAGTGGCCCAAATATTACTTACTCGGGAGGACTTTGTACACAGAGAAAGATATTTAAATGCCCGTAATACTTTGCTTACTCTCTTGAATTTTGATGTGATCCCCATCATTAATGAAAATGACACTGTGGCTTTTGAAGAAATTAAATTTGGGGATAATGATACTTTAGCTGCTTTGGTTGCTGGTTTAGTAGATGCCGATTTATTAATTTTACTTTCTGATATTGATGGTCTTTATACTCATGATCCACGTAAGACAAAATCAGCTATTTTAATTAAAATTGTTGAGGAAATTACTTCGGAAATTATGGTGGCTGCAGGTGGTGCGGGAAGTAAATTAGGCAGTGGAGGTATGCTTACCAAAATTGAAGCGGCTAAAATTAGCGGTAATTCTGGGGTGCCGCTTTTAATTTTGAATGGTTCCCGAGAGGGGATCATGAGGCAAGTAATTAGTGGCTTTAATCCAGGGACACTTTTTTTACCGCGGGAAGATCGGCTGAATATGCGAAAAACATGGATTGCCGTAGCTTCTAAAATTGAAGGGATTTTATATGTTGATGAGGGTGCTGCTGAGGCTCTCGGGCAAAAAGGAAAAAGTTTGCTGCCTAGTGGTATAAAAAATATTGAAGGTGATTTTGAACGGGGTTGTGTGGTAAAAGTAATTGGTGAAAAAGGTGAAATAGCTCGCGGTATAGTTAATTACAGTGCACAGGAAATTAAACAAATTAAGGGTTGTCAAAGTTGGCAAATTGAAACTATTTTAGGCTATAAAGATTATGATGAGGTTATTCATCGGAATAATTTAACCTTAAAAATTTAATGAGGGAGGTTGTCTAGTTTGTTTGCACAAGAATTAATTGAAAAAGGATCTTTAGCTAAAGAAGCGGCAGTATTTTTGGCCACCTGTTCCAGTACTCAAAAAAATGAAGCACTTTTACAAATGGCTACTGCTTTGGAAAACAATAGTGAAACCATTTTAAAGGCTAATGCTCAAGATCTTGCTTTAGCCGAAAAGCAAGGTATGGAAAGTGCACTTTTGGATCGTTTAACTTTAACAGTAGAGCGTGTCAAAGAGATGGCAAATGGTTTGCGTGCTTTAATGAACTTAGAAGATCCTATTGGGCAAATATCTGGGATTTGGAAGGGTGCTCAGGGAATTGAAATAGGGAAAATGCGGGTTCCATTAGGGGTTATCGGTATAATTTATGAGGCTAGACCCAATGTTACTGCCGATGCGGCTGGTTTATGTTTAAAGTCGGGTAATGCAGTTATTTTAAAAGGGGGATCAGATGCCCAGAATTCTAATCAGGCTATTGCCCATATTTTAGCGAAAGCCGTTGAAACCGTTGGTTTTCCACGCGGCTGTATTCAGTTAATCGAAAATACCAGTAGGGAAATTACTGTACAATTAATGAGGCTTAATCAGTATTTAGATGTTTTAATTCCTCGGGGTGGTGCAGGGTTAATTCGTTCGGTTGTCGAAGAGGCTACTGTACCGGTAATTCAAACTGGTATGGGCAATTGTCATCTTTATGTAGCGGAAACTGCGGATTTAAAGATGGCTGAAATGATTGTGATTAATGCTAAAACACAGCGCCCTGGGGTTTGTAATGCTGTGGAGACACTTTTGGTTCATGAAAATATTGCTGCGGACTTTTTGCCATCACTAGCAGCTAAATTACTTGAACTGGGTGTGGAGTTAAGAGGTGATGAGCAAACTTGTGCTTTGGTTTCACAAGCTAAACCAGCTAGTGAATTGGATTATCAAACCGAATTTTTGGCTTTGGTTTTGGCAATTAAAGTAGTTAATAATTTAACAGAGGTTCTAGAACATATTCGTAATTATGGTACACAGCATTCAGAAGCCATTGTTACTGAAAGTTATCAGGAGGCAAGGACCTTTTTGCAAACAGTAGATGCAGCCGCAGTTTATGTGAATGCTTCACCTAGATTTACTGACGGCTATCAATTTGGTTATGGTGCTGAAATTGGTATAAGTACACAGAAACTACATGCCCGTGGACCAATGGGTTTAAAAGAACTAACCACAACTAAACATATAATTTTTGGTAGTGGTCAAATTAGGGAATAGCACCTAATGAAAAAAATTGCGTAATCTATAATAAAGGATTGTGCAAAGATTATAGGTATCTTGTTTCTTAAGGCTGCTGGTTTTTCTGTTTTTAATTATTAATAAAAATAAATGGTGGAGTCATGTTATACGATGATTTTATGAATTTAAAAAATATGCGGCGGATTGGTCTAATGGGGGGGACTTTTGATCCCATCCATCAAGGGCATTTGGTTACCGCGGAAACCGCACGTTCCGAATTTAATTTGGAAAAGGTTATCTTTGTGCCTTCTGGACAACCGCCTCATAAAAAAGGTTTAAAGATCAGTAATAAAGAAGCACGTTATTTAATGACTGTTTTGGCTACTTCCGAAAATCCCTATTTCGAAGTTTCACGTTTTGAATTGGATCGTTCTGGGGAATCTTATGCTATAGAAACAGTAAAATATTTTCACAGCAGAATGGCTCCTGAGAGTGCCCTTTATTTTATTACTGGTGCTGATGCTATATTGGAGATCGTTACGTGGAAAAATGTCGAGGGCCTTTTTGATTGTTGTACATTTATAGCGGCTACCCGACCAGGTTATGATTTAGGAGCCCTAAAGAAAAAATTATTAAAAAAATTATCTCCAGCTCATCTAGAAAAAATTATTCCTTTGGAAGTACCGGCGATGGCTATTTCCTCTACTGATATTCGTCATAAAATAAAAAAAGGAAAGACAATAAAATATCTTTTACCTGCTGAAGTAGAAAGTTTTATTTACAAAAATAATTTATATAGTCCTTGGGTATAATCAAATAAGTTTAACACATAATAAAATCAAATTAAGCAATCAGAAGGAAGGGAAAGATGATTACACTTTACGTAGGAAATTTACCATGGGCAACAACTAGTGAAGAGTTAACAGCTTATTTTAGTGAATATGGTCAGGTAGTGGATAGTCGGATTATTAAAGAAAAGGAAACAAATCGTTCGCGGGGCTTTGGTTTTGTGGAGGTAGTGGCTGCAGATGCAGAAAAAATGATTGCTAAATTAAATGGCAAGGAATTTCACGGTAGACAACTAATTGTTAATCAGGCAAAACCGCGGGATTAAATTTTATGATAAAGGAAAATAAGGATGGAGAAACAAGCCTATATAAATATGCTTAAAGCAAAATTAAGTTCAGAAAGATTTGCTCATTCTTTGGCTGTTATGGAAACAGCTTTGTCCCTAGCGGAAAATTATGCTGTAGATCAAAAAAAAGTATGGTTAGCGGCTTTATTGCATGATTATGCTAAAGATTTATCTGATTCGGTATTATTAAAGTTGGCTAGGGAAAATAATTTATTATCATGTCAGGTAGAGAAATATCAGCCTAATCTTTTGCATGGTCCAGTAGGTGCTTTTTTATGTAAACGGGATTTACAGATTAAAGATCAAGAAATCTTACAAGCTATTTATTATCATACAACAGGCCATCAGGACATGACTTTGTTGGATAAAATAGTTTTTTTAGCTGATCTATTAGAACCAGAACGCAGTTATCCTTGGGTTGATGAATTGCGTCAAATCTGTGCAGCAAATTTGGACAAGGGTTTATTTTTTGTCTTTGAACAGATTTTGCAATATTTGCTACATACTAAAACATTGATTCATCCTTTGACTATTAAAGCTAGAAATCAGCTTATTTATCAAAGGTTGGATATGAAATAGGGAGGCGAGGGGCTGTTGACATGAAACTATAAAATATTATAGAACCAGCTTGCTAAACTATAACTTTTGTGTTATATTATTAGCAGGAGGTGACAAACAATGAAGCAATATACAATAGGGCAATTTG
>DUTS01000106.1 GCA_012841935.1 Clostridia bacterium | reverse complement strand
TTAATGGTTATCGTCCCCAGTTCTATTTCCGGACAACTGATGTAACAGGAACTATTGCTTTACCTGAAGGTGTGGAAATGTGTATGCCTGGTGACAATATTAAGATGACTATTGAATTAATTACACCCATAGCTATTGAAGAAGGTTTAAGGTTTGCTATTCGTGAGGGTGGACACACGGTTGGTGCTGGTGTGGTAAGTGCTATTATTGAATAAAAGCTAGAATTGAGTTAAAGTTTGATTTAGAAGGAAGATAAGTGGGGATCTTTCCTGCTTATCTTCTTTTACATATTTTTTCTTGACAGTTAGTTGAAAGTTATGATAGGTTTATAGTGTTGTAAAAGTGGGCTGTTCTGGGAGGTGGTAGTAATGCGAACCATAATCACCCTAGCATGTGTGGAGTGTAAACAGCGGAATTATACGACTAAAAAAAATAAGAGAAATAACCCGGACCGCTTGGAACTGAAAAAGTATTGTAAGTTTTGTAAGACCCATACAGTTCATAAAGAAACTAAATGATCTTGATTATATAAAGTTAGGATGTGGGGGTTATGAGTGTGGCTAAGGGGCAGAGATTAGGTTTTTTTGCCAGACTGGGGCGTTGGTTTAGATTAGTTAGGGGGGAATTAAAAAAGGTCCATTGGCCATCTAAGAAAGAGGTTGCCATTTATACAGGTGTAGTTATTGTAGCGGTATTTTTTGTAGCTACCGCTATTTGGTTGATTGATTTGGCACTTAGTTCTTTGATTAAATTATTCCTTCATTAGGTTTAAAAAGGAAGGTGAATTCAATTGCCCGATGGGGCTGTAGTTGCGGAAAAGAAGAATTGGTATGTGATTCACACATATGCCGGCTATGAAAATAAAGTAAAAACAAATTTAGAGAAGCGTGTAGAATCTATGAATGTAGGAGATAAGATTTTTCATGTTTTGGTTCCTTTGGAGGATGTTGTAGAGGTTAAAGCCGGTAAAAAGAAATTAGTAAAAAAGAAAATCTTCCCGGGATATGTTTTGGTGGAAATGATTTTAACCGATGAATCTTGGTATGTGGTTCGTAATACTCCTGGTGTAACGGGGTTTGTGGGAACTGGTTCCAAGCCTATTCCTTTATTGGAAGCAGAAGTTGAACATATTTTAAGACATATGGGTTTAGCTGAACCGCGTACTAAAGAAGTGTTTGATATTGGTGAATGTGTAAAAATTATTACTGGTCCTTTTCGTAATTTTACCGGTATAGTCGAAGAGATTTATCCCGATAAGGTTAAATTAAAGGTGCTGGTGACCATGTTTGGTAGGGAAACACCTGTGGAAGTGGATTATAGTCAAGTGCAAAAATTAGATTAAGGAGGTGGACCTACAATGTCCAAAAAAGTTGTAGGTTTTATTAAACTACAATGTGAAGCCGGTAAAGCTACCCCGGCCCCTCCGGTTGGACCTGCTTTGGGACAGCACGGGGTTAACATTATGCAGTTTTGCAAGGAGTTTAATGAGAAAACAGCTAAACAAGCTGGTTATTTAATTCCGGTGGAAATTACGGTTTATGCTGATCGTTCTTTTTCTTTTATTTGTAAAACTCCGCCAGCAGCTGTACTTTTAAAAAAGGCGGCTGGAATTGAAAAGGCCGCGGGAGAACCGCATTTGCAGAAGGTCGGTCAGGTGCCGCGTTCTAAGGTGCGGGAAATTGCCGAAATGAAAAAACCAGATTTGAATGCAGCTTCTCTTGAAGCAGCTATGCGTTTGATTGAGGGTACGGCACGTAGTATGGGTATTGAAATTATTGAAGATTAAGGTGGGAGGAGTAATCCGTTAGCACCACAAGGAGGCAAGGTTGATGATTAAAAGGGGAAAAAAGTATCGGGAAATGGTAAAGCAGATTGATAAAAGTAAATTATATGAACCGGCAGAGGCTTTACGGTTGGTAAAAAGTTTGGCTCAGGCTAATTTTGATGAAACCGTGGAGGTCGCTTTTCGGTTAAATGTTGATCCGCGTCATGCCGATCAGCAAGTTCGCGGTGCTTTGGTTTTACCACATGGTACTGGTAAAACGCGTACTGTTTTGGTTTTTGCCAAAGGGGAGAAGGCCCGTGAAGCTGAAGAAGCCGGAGCTGATTTTGTCGGAGCTGAAGATTTAGTAGCTAAAGTCCAAGAAGGCTGGTTTGGTTTTCAGGCAGTCGTGGCTACACCAGATCTGATGAGTATTGTAGGACGTTTGGGGAGGCTGCTTGGACCTAAGGGTTTAATGCCTAATCCCAAAGTAGGTACTGTTACTTTTGAAGTAGAACGGGCTGTGCGGGAAATTAAGGCAGGTAAGGTTGAATATCGTGTTGAAAAAAATGGGATTGTTCATGCTCCTTTGGGGAAAGTGTCCTTTTCCAAAGAACAGTTAATTGAAAATTTTCAGGCATTAGCTGATGTTATTCTAAAAGCACGTCCTGCGGGTGTTAAAGGCCAATATGTAAAAAGTGTGGCTGTTTCCTCGACAATGGGGCCTGCTATAAAAATTAATCCTTTTAAATTAAGATAGTAAGTGTTCGCAAAGTTCCAGTAAACACAGTATCTCCCCTGAGCAAAGGGGAGATATTTTATGTTATAATAATGTAGAGGTGATTGTGATGCTGCCGGAAGCAATTAAGCACTTCTTTTGGGAATATCAAGGGGACATAGATCTAGAAAAGTATCGGTTTTTTATTATTGAACGTTTACTGGAATATGGTGATTTTAAGGCTATTAAATGGGCTTTGGAGCGGTATGGGGAAGAGTGCTTAATTGAGGTGGTTAAGGGGAGTAGGCTCATTTCACCCCAAACGGCTTCAATGTGGCAAAACTATTATGGCTTGAAAAGGGAGGAAATTAGGTGCCTGAATTGATCATGTCCAAAGAAAGACATCTTTTGCTTGCCCAATTAAAGGAAAAGGGTTTGTTGCGAGATTTTTATTTGGCTGGGGGTACTGGTTTAGCCCTGCTTTTGAGGCACCGCTGGTCAGAGGATTTGGATTTTTTTAGTGCTCAGGAATTTGATTCTTTAGCATTGGTGACTAAGTTAGCTGAGCTGGGTGATTTTACGGTGACTAGGCAGGCTGAGGGTACGGTGCATGGTTTTATGGGTAAAGTAAAGGTTAGCTTTTTACATTATCCGTATCCTCTTTTGGATGAATTTGAGTGCTACCAGGGGGTTAAGATTGCTGGGCTCCGGGATATTGCGGCCATGAAATTGGTTGCTTTGGTACAAAGAGGCACTAAAAAGGATTTTATAGATTTATATTGTTTAGAAAAAGAAAAGTTCCGGCTGGAAGAAATGATTAGTTTAGTAGAGAAAAAATTTGAGGTGCCTAATTATCAGACCTTAATTATTAAAGCTTGGGGTTATTTTGTAGATGCAGAGCAGGAGGCGACTCCGCAAATGTTTTGGGATATTTCCTGGGAGGAAATTAAAGCTCATTTTTTAAAGAGGCAGCGGCAATTTGTTGATTATTATTTTAATCGCTAAGTTGTAAAATGAAAAATAGATTTAGTAATAGGAAAAAACATTATTTTGCAGAATGTTTTTTAAGGGGTTGACTTTTAAATAGATAGTTATTATACTGTGTGAGTAGAAGATTTCCGACTGTAGACCGTAGGGGCCCTAGGGCTTAAGAAACCTACCGAGGTTGGTTTAGATGAACAATGCTAAGCCCTCGTATGTCTGCGGGGGTTTTCTTATTGCAGTCGTCAGAAAGGAGGCGTTATGTTTTGTCTAGTCGGGAACAAAAAAAACAGGTTGTTGCAGAAATAAGTACTAACTTACAAAAAGCCCAATCAGTTGTTTTTGTGAATTACAGTGGTTTAAATGTCAGCAAAATTACGGAATTAAGGGCAAAATTAAGGCAAGTCGGGGCGGAAATGAAAGTAGTAAAAAACACGTTGGCCCGTCGTGCTGTTGCTGATTGTGGTCTAGAAGGATTAACCCCTTATTTAGATGGGCCTACTGCTAGTGTTTTTAGTAATCTTGATCCAGTTTCCGGACCACAAGTATTAAAGGAGTTTGCTAAAAAGAATAAGCGATTGATTATTAAAGGGGGTGCTTTAGAAAATAAAGCACTGGACGCAGAGGGAGTCAGGGCTTTAGCTGATTTGCCTTCTCGTGATGAATTACTTACCCAGGTTGTTTGGGGAATGCAGGGTTTAATTGTTGGTTTAGTTAATGTACTGCAAGGCCCACAAAGAAAATTTGTTTATGCCGTGGAAGCTTTACGGCAAGAAAAAGAAAATTAATTAGGGAGGTTTGGACATTATGTCTAAAATTAATGAAATTATTGAAGCTGTAAAGGAATTAACCGTTTTGGAGCTTTCGGAATTGGTTAAAGCTTTTGAGGAGGAATTTGGGGTTTCGGCTGCGGCTCCGGTAGCTATGGCTGCTGTTCCAGCTGCAGGTGTGGCCGAAGAAGAGGAAGATGAAAAAACTGAATTTGATGTGGTGTTAAGTGAGATCGGTCCCAAGAAAATCAATGTAATTAAAGTGGTTCGTGAAATTACTGGTTTGGGACTCAAGGATGCCAAAGACTTAGTTGATCAGGCTCCTAAGGCAATTAAGGAAGGAGTCAGTAAAGACGAAGCTGAAGAAATTAAAGCTAAATTAGCCGAAGTTGGGGCAACTGTGGAGCTGAAGTAAGGGCACAAAAAATATAATGAAAACGAACAAAGGGGGCTCAATAAGGGAGTTGAGGTCCCTTTCTGCCCCTTAAGTGAATTTCTCCTTGACAGATCTGGAGAAATATGCTAAAGTTTAGCGATGTGATTGTCTGTATAATAGGGATATTACTGTCTAAATATGGTTAAAGTAGTTAAATGGATTAAAATAGCAAGGCATAAACCTTGCTATTAGGTGTTTTTATTAAAAACATGGGTTGGGGAGTGAATTTTTTAATGCGTCAGCCTATAAAAGTAGGAAGAACGGTTCGGGAAAGTTTTGCACGAATTAAAGAAGTATTAAAAATGCCTGATTTGATTGAAATTCAGCAGAATTCTTATCAGTGGTTTCTAGAACATGGTATTCGAGAGGTGTTTGCTGATGTTTCGCCGATTCAGGACTTTACGGGAAATTTAGTTTTGGAAGTTATTGATTATCATTTAGAGGATCCTAAATATTCCGTAGAAGAATGTAAAGAACGTGATTTTACTTATGATGCTCCCATGCGGATCAAGGCTAGGTTAATTAACAAGGAAACGGGAGAAGTAAAAGAGCAAGAGGTTTTTATGGGTGATTTTCCTCTGATGACTGACCGAGGTACATTTATAATTAATGGGGCGGAAAGAGTTGTAGTTAGTCAGCTGGTTAGATCTCCTGGTGTTTATTATCGAGCTGAAATTGATAAAAATGGGAAGCGAATTTGTGGAGCAACAATTATTCCCAATCGCGGGGCTTGGTTGGAGTTTGAAACAGATGCTAATGACAATGTCTATGTGCGTGTAGATCGGACGCGTAAGATACCGGTAACTGTGCTTCTTAGGGCAGTTGGCTATAGTTCTAATGCTCAAATTTTGGAGTTGTTTGCTAGTGATGAGCGAATTCGTTTGACTTTGGAGCGTGATCATACGGAATCGGAAGATGAGGCTTTGGTGGAACTTTATAAGCGTTTGCGTCCTGGGGAACCGCCTACTGTTGATAGTGCCCGTTCCTTGTTCAAGGCTATGTTTTTTGAATCGCGGCGTTATGATTTAGCCAGAGTAGGCAGATATAAATTAAATAAGCGATTAAAGATTGATGTGCCCATGGAAATTAGACATTTATCACCTGAAGATATTGTAGCTACAGTAAGACATTTATTACTTTTGATGCAGGGTAAAGGTAGACCTGATGATATAGATCATTTGGGTAATAGGCGACTTCGTTCTGTGGGAGAATTATTACAAAATCAATTTCGGATTGGTCTTTCGCGGATGGAGAGAGTGGTTAGGGAAAGGATGACCATTCAGGATGTGGATGTGATTACTCCTCAGGCTTTAATTAATATTCGGCCTGTAGTGGCGGTAATTAAAGAGTTTTTTGGTTCCAGCCAATTATCACAGTTTATGGATCAAACTAATCCTTTGGCTGAATTAACTCATAAAAGAAGGTTAAGTGCCTTGGGACCTGGAGGTTTGTCTCGAGAAAGGGCTGGTTTTGAAGTAAGGGATGTGCACTATTCCCACTATGGGAGAATGTGTCCTATTGAAACACCCGAAGGACCCAATATTGGTTTAATTGGTTCCTTGAGTACTTATGCCCGGGTTAATGAATATGGGTTTATCGAAACACCTTACCGTAAGGTGGATAAGGACGAAGGGCGTGTTAGCGAAGAAATTGTTTATATGTCGGCAGATGAGGAAGATAATTATATTATTGCTCAGGCCAATGCCCTTTTGGATGAAACCGGTAAGTTTGTTAATCCTAAAGTTAATGTTCGTTATGCTGATGAAATTTTAGAAGTGCCGACTTCACAGGTGGATTTTATGGACGTTTCACCTAAACAGGTTGTCTCTATTGCTACAGCCTTGATTCCTTTTTTGGAACATGATGATGCTAACCGTGCTTTAATGGGGGCTAACATGCAGCGGCAGGCTGTACCTTTATTAAAGACAGAGGCTCCTTTGGTAGGTACAGGTGAGGAACATAAAACAGCCACGGATTCCAAGGTAATGATTACGGCTCGGCGAGCAGGAACAGTAATTCGGGTTACTGCCAATGAAATAAAAATCAAAAGTGAACAAGGGGAAATCGATCATTATAGACTAACTAAATTTGCACGTTCTAATCAGGGTACTTGTATTAATCAAAAGCCAATTGTGGTTAAGGGAGAACAGGTGGCAGCCGGGCAAGTGATTGCTGATGGGCCTTCTACTGATTTGGGAGAATTGGCTTTGGGACGTAATGTGCTGATCGCTTTTATGACTTGGGAAGGCTATAATTATGAAGATGCGATTTTAATTAGTAATAAATTGGTGAAAGAGGATTGTTTTACATCAATTCATATTGAAGAATATGAATGTGATGCTCGGGATACCAAATTAGGACCAGAAGAAATTACTGCCGATATTCCTAATGTTGGTGCTGATATTCTTAAGGATTTGGATGATCGGGGAATTATTAGAATTGGTGCTGAGGTAAGACCTGGGGATATTTTGGTAGGGAAAGTTACCCCTAAGGGTGAAACCGAATTAACTGCCGAAGAACGTTTGCTGCGGGCTATTTTTGGTGAAAAAGCCCGTGAGGTAAGAGATACCTCTTTACGTGTTCCTCATGGTGAAGGAGGTAAAGTGGTTGATGTCAAGGTCTTTACTCGGGAGAATGGGGATGAATTGGCCCCAGGTGTTAACCAAATTGTCCGAGTTTATATTGCTCAAAAGCGAAAGATTTCTGAGGGTGATAAGATGGCCGGGCGTCATGGTAATAAAGGAGTTATTTCCCGGATTCTCCCAGAAGAAGATATGCCTTTTTTACCTGATGGCACCCCGGTGGAAATAGTTTTAAACCCTTTAGGGGTTCCTTCGCGAATGAATATTGGACAGGTGCTGGAAACTCATTTGGGTTGGGCAGCCAAAACATTAGGAATTAAATTGGCTACACCTGTATTTGATGGGGCGGTAGAAGAAGACATTATTGAGGTTTTAAAAGAGGCCAATCTGCCAGTGGATGGTAAAGCTACGCTTTATGATGGCAGAACCGGGCTGCCTTTTGATAAAAAAATTACAGTTGGTTATATGTATATGTTGAAATTGGCTCATTTGGTTGACGATAAAATTCATGCTCGTTCTACTGGTCCTTATTCTCTGGTTACCCAACAGCCTTTGGGTGGTAAGGCACAGTTTGGAGGACAAAGATTCGGAGAAATGGAAGTTTGGGCTCTTGAAGCTTATGGTGCAGCTTATACCTTACAGGAAATGCTGACGGTTAAATCTGATGATATTGTGGGACGTGTAAAAACCTATGAGGCGATTGTTAAAGGTGAAAATGTGCCTGAGCCGGGAGTGCCTGAATCCTTTAAGGTTTTAATTAAAGAATTGCAGAGTTTAGCCCTAGATGTAAAGGTGCTTTCCGAAACTTCCGAGGAAATTGAGATCGGAGATGATGATGACGATATTGCCCAAGCGGCAAAGGAATTAGGTTTAGATATTCATACTTTTGAAGAAAAAAAGTTGGCTGAACAGCAAGATGATGAAGAATAAATATAGAAGGGAGAGGGTTTCCTGTTGGACGTAAATAATTTTGAGCAAATAAGAATTGGTTTGGCCTCATCTGAGCAGATTCGTGCTTGGTCCAGTGGGGAAGTCAAAAAACCGGAGACGATTAATTACCGTACCTTAAAACCTGAACGGGAAGGCTTGTTTTGTGAAAAGATTTTTGGGCCGACACGTGACTGGGAATGTTATTGTGGAAAATATAAGCGGGTACGTTATAAAGGAATCGTTTGTGATCGCTGTGGGGTAGAGATCACCAAATCAAAGGTAAGGCGTGAAAGGTTGGGTCATATTGAATTAGCGGCTCCCTGTTCACATATTTGGTATTTTAAAGGCATCCCCAGCAGAATGGGACTTCTTATGGATATTTCGCCGCGTTCTTTAGAAAAGGTATTATATTTTGTCGCTTATATTGTCACTGATCCGGGTGACACACCTTTGATGAAAAAACAATTATTAACAGAACTAGAATATCGGGAAAACAGGGATAAGTATGGGGATCGCTTCCAAGCAGGTATGGGGGCGGAAACCATTCGCCTTTTGTTAATGGAAATGGATCTTGAAGAAATGGCAGCAGAATTGCGGGGGGAAATTAGGGATACCACCGGGCAGCGTAGAATTAGAGCTACACGTCGTTTAGAAGTTGTGGAAGCCTTTAAAAACTCTGGTAATCGTCCGGAATGGATGATTCTTGATGTGGTTCCGGTTATTCCGCCTGAATTGCGTCCCATGGTTCAATTAGATGGGGGGCGTTTTGCTACTTCAGATTTAAATGACTTATATCGGCGGGTTATTAACCGCAATAATCGTTTAAAAAGGCTTCTTGATTTAGGGGCTCCAGATATTATTGTCCGTAATGAAAAAAGAATGCTTCAGGAAGCAGTAGATGCTTTAATTGATAATGGCAGGCGGGGTCGACCGGTTACTGGTCCAGGGAACAGACCTTTAAAATCCCTTAGTGATATGCTCAAGGGTAAACAAGGGCGTTTCCGTCAAAACCTTTTGGGGAAACGAGTTGATTATTCGGGTCGTTCTGTGATTGTTGTTGGACCAGAATTAAAATTACATCAATGTGGTTTACCGCGTGAAATGGCTTTGGAATTATTCAAGCCTTTTGTCATGAAAAAGTTAGTTGAGGATGGTCATGCTCATAATATTAAAAGTGCCAAACGGATGGTAGAGCGGATGCGTGATGAAGTTTGGGATGTTTTGGAGGAAATTATTCAAGACCATCCCGTCTTATTGAATCGGGCCCCGACACTACACCGTTTGGGAATTCAAGCTTTTGAGCCTGTCTTGATTGAAGGTAGGGCCCTACAGATTCATCCTTTAGTCTGTACTGCCTATAATGCTGACTTTGATGGTGACCAAATGGCGGTACACGTACCGCTTTCGGCTGAAGCACAAGCTGAAGCCCGTTTATTAATGCTTTCATCCTATAATATTTTGAATCCCAAAGATGGTCGTCCAGTAGTTACACCTACTCAGGATATGGTTTTAGGTATCTTTTATCTTACTTTGGATAAGCCCTTGACACGTGAAAAAATGCGTGCTTTTCATAGTCCTGAGGAGGCTCTCTTTGCTTATGAAAAAGAGGAAGTAACACTACATGAACCGGTCTTGGCTAAAATTAATGGAGAAATTATGGAAACCACTACGGGAAGAATCATTTTTAATGAAGCCATCCCTAAGGAGCTTGGTTTTTTTAACGAGATAGTGGGTAAAAAGCAATTAGGACAAATTGTCTCTAAATGTTATTCTTTATTAGGTGAAGAGATTACAGCCGCTATGTTGGATGAAATAAAGCGTTTAGGTTTCGCTTATTCAACCAAAGCGGGAGTTACTATTGGTGTTACCGATATTGTGGCCCCGCAAAAGAAAGATTTGATTTTGCAAGCGGCGGAAAAACAAGTTGAAACGATTCAAAATCAATTTAGACGGGGCTTGATTACTGAAGAAGAACGCTATCAGTTAATTATTGCTATTTGGAATGAAGCTATTGATGATGTTACTGAAGCTATTTTGGAAGAATTTGATCATTTTAATTCTATTTATATGATGGCTGTTTCTGGGGCCAGGGGTAATGTCCAGCAAATTAGACAATTGGCAGGTATGCGTGGTTTAATGGCAGATCCTTCTGGACGGACTATTGAATTACCGATTAAATCAAATTTCCGTGATGGTTTAACTGTTCTCGAATATTTTATTTCTACTCATGGTGCCCGGAAAGGTTTAGCTGATACAGCTTTGAGAACTGCTGATTCGGGTTATTTAACTAGAAGATTGGTTGATGTAGCTCAGGATGTGATTGTTCGTGAGAAGGATTGTGGTACTAGTGCCGGTATTTGTGTAGAGGAAATTAAAGATGATGCTGAAGTAATAGAGTTTTTGGCAGAACGAATCATTGGACGGGTGGCAGCTGAGGATATTATTCATCCGGAAACAAAAGAAGTAATTGTGCCAGCTCAAACCGAAATTAATGATACTCATGTGGTAGAAATTATGAAGGCTGGTATCAAACAAGTTTATATTCGTTCGGTTTTAACCTGTAAAACTCGCTATGGTGTTTGCTGTAAATGCTATGGGCGTAATTTGGCTACTGGCCGCAGTGTAGAAGTGGGAGAAGCTGTAGGTACTATTGCTGCTCAATCAATTGGTGAACCTGGTACTCAATTAACAATGCGTACTTTCCATACCGGAGGTGTTGCTGGTGATGATATTACTCAAGGTTTACCACGTGTAGAAGAACTTTTTGAAGCTCGTAAGCCAAAAGGTCAAGCTATGGTTACTGAAATAGATGGTGAAGTAAAGATTAATGATCTTAAAGGTCGGCGGGAAATTGAAATTATTCATTCTGGTGAAGGAAAATATAGTTACAAAGTGCCTTTTGGTTCTCGAATTAAGGTTAAAGATGGGCAAATTGTGGAAGCTGGTGACGTTTTAACTGAAGGATCCATTAATCCCCATGAACTCTTGAAAATTAAAGGTAAATATGGGGTCCAGGATTATCTGTTAAAAGAGGTACAGCGGGTTTATCGTTTACAGGGTGTAGATATTAATGATAAACATATCGAAGTAATTATTCGTCAAATGATGCGGCGGGTTAAAGTTGAAGATCCAGGTGAAACTGATTTGCTGCCTGGTGGTTTGATTGATGTCTTTGTTTTTGAAGAGAAAAATGCAATGGCTGTAGCTGCTGGTAAAAAACCGGCTAAAGCCCGGCCGGTGCTTTTAGGAATTACCAAGGCCTCTTTGGTAACAGAATCATTTCTCTCGGCGGCTTCTTTCCAAGAAACAACTCGTGTGCTTACTGAGGCGGCTTTGAAAGGTAAAGTAGATTCGCTTTTAGGTTTAAAAGAAAATGTAATTATTGGGAAATTGGTGCCAACAGGTACTGGGGTTTCGCGTTATCGCAATTTAAAAATTGATTTCCATGGTGAAAATTTTGCGGATTTGGAAGATTAATCTTGACATCCGCCTTTCATCGGTGATAAAATACGGAAGTGTGCTTTATTGGAGATAGTATTTAAAGCGATTTTTGCTTATTTAAAAAAATAAAGGGGGTGAAAAAATGCCAACCATTAATCAATTAGTTAAACAAGGAAGAAGATTTGCTGAGAAAAAATCCGCGGCTCCGGCCTTAAAGGAGTGTCCTCAAAGAAGGGGTGTTTGTACGCGTGTTTATACGACAACCCCCAAAAAGCCAAACTCTGCACTGCGTAAAGTAGCACGGGTTAGGTTGACCAATGGTTTGGAAGTTACTGCTTATATTCCTGGTATCGGTCACAATTTACAAGAACACTCGGTTGTCTTGGTTCGGGGTGGGCGGATTCGGGATATCCCCGGGGTAAGGTATCATATTGTTCGTGGTGCTTTGGATGCAGCCGGGGTGCAGGAACGCAGCCAAAGTCGCTCCAAATATGGTACTAAACGTCCGCGCGGGGCTGCTGCTAAAAAATAGGAAAAGCTTAAAGGGGGGAAGAAAATGTCGAGAAAAGGAAGGGCACCCATCAGAGAAGTTCCGGCTGACCCTATTTATAATTCAAAATTGGTTACTAAGTTAATAAATAAATTGATGTATGCTGGACAAAGAGGTAAAGCCGAAAAGATTTTTTATAATGCCTTAAATATTGTAGAAGAAAAAACCGGCGAAGATGGTTTGGAAGTATTAAATCAGGCTCTGCAGAATGTGATGCCTGTTTTGGAAGTTAAAGCTCGGCGAGTCGGTGGTGCTAACTACCAAGTGCCGGTGGAGGTACGTCCGGAAAGAAAGGAAACCTTAGGTATTAGGTGGCTGGTATTTTTCGCTCGTAATCGCGGGGAAAGAACCATGGAAGAAAGATTAGCTGCGGAAATTATGGATGCTTTCAAAAATACCGGTGGTGCGGTTAAAAAGCGGGAGGAAGTGCATAGAATGGCAGAGGCTAACAAAGCTTTTGCTCATTACCGATGGTAGAGGTGAGCCCCCGCTGGAGAGATTTTTCGTCAAAAGAAGGGGGAGGCAAAATTAATGGCTAGGCAAATTGCGTTGGATAAAATAAGGAATATAGGAATTATGGCTCATATAGATGCCGGAAAAACAACAACCACGGAGAGAATTTTGTTTTATACGGGTCGGGTGCATAAAATTGGGGAAGTACATGATGGGGCCGCCACTATGGACTGGATGGTTCAGGAACAGGAAAGAGGTATTACCATTACTTCGGCGGCGACTACTTGTCAGTGGAAAGATTGGCTGATTAATATAATTGACACGCCCGGGCACGTTGACTTTACCGTGGAAGTAGAAAGATCTCTGCGGGTTCTAGATGGAGCAGTAGCGGTCTTTTGCTCAGTAGGGGGTGTGGAGCCGCAGTCAGAGACTGTATGGCGTCAAGCTGATAAATATAAAGTGCCTCGTATTGCTTATATTAATAAAATGGATCGGGTGGGTGCCGATTTCTTTAGGGGCGTAAAAATGATTAAAGAAAGATTAGGTGCCAGGCCAGTTCCTATTCAGTTGCCTATTGGGGCCGAGGATAATTTTAATGGTGTTATTGATTTGTTAAAAATGAAAGCTTACTATTACTTGGATGATTTAGGTACCCACAGCGAAGAAAAAGAAATCCCGGCAGAGCTGCTGTCACTTGCTCAAAAACATCGGGAAGAATTAGTAGAGGCTGTAGCCGAAGTGGATGAAGCCCTTTTGGAAAAATATATTGAAGGAAAACCAATTAGTGAGGCTGAGCTAAAGCAGGGTTTGCGGCAAGCGACACTACATGTTTTAATTACTCCCGTGGTCTGTGGTTCTTCTTTTAAAAATAAAGGAATTCAATTGTTGTTAGATGCGGTGATCGATTATTTGCCTTCACCTTTGGATGTAGACGCTATTGAAGGTGTAAACCCTGAAACAGGTGAAGAGGCTGAGCGGCGTGCTAGTGATGAGGAACCTTTTTCAGCCTTGGCTTTTAAAATCATGACAGATCCTTATGTTGGTAAGCTCGCTTTTTTCCGGGTTTATTCCGGTATATTGCGAACTGGTACCTATGTTTATAATGCTACTACCCAAAAAAGAGAAAGGGTGGGACGCATTTTGCGAATGCATGCTAATCATCGCGAAGAGGTAGAAGCAGTTTATGCTGGTGATATAGCTGCAGCGGTTGGCTTTAAGCAAATCACTACTGGTGATACCCTTTCTGATGAAGCAGAACCCATTATTTTGGAATCAATGCAGTTTCCGGAACCGGTAATTGATGTAGCCATTGAGCCGAAAACAAGGGCAGATCAGGATAAAATGGGGTTGGCTTTATCTCGTTTGGCAGAAGAGGATCCTACTTTTCGTACTCATTTGGATCCGGAAACAGGACAAACAATTATTTCCGGGATGGGTGAATTGCACTTAGAAATAATTGTGGATCGTTTGCTGCGGGAATTTAAGGTAAATGCTAATGTAGGTCGTCCTCAGGTAGCTTATCGGGAAACAATTCGTTCTCGGGCTAAGGCTACAGGTAGATTTATTCGTCAATCTGGTGGTCGGGGACAATATGGTCATTGTGAAATTGAGCTGGAACCTTTGGAACCTGGTGCTGGATATGAATTTGTTAATAAAATTGTGGGAGGAGTTATTCCCAAGGAATATATTCCTCATGTAGATAGTGGTATTAAGGAAGCCATGGAAAATGGTGTTTTAGCAGGTTATCCCTTAATTGATTTACGGGTTACTCTTTATGATGGTTCTTATCATGAAGTAGATTCATCAGAAATGGCTTTTAAAATAGCGGGCTCCATGGCCTTGAAAGAAGGTGCTCTAAAAGCTGATCCCATTCTTTTGGAACCAATTATGAGAGTGGAAGTAGTTGTTCCAGAAGAATATATGGGGGAAGTCATTGGTGATATTAATGCTCGTCGGGGCAAGATTGAAGGTATGGAAACTAGAGCCGGGGCACAGGTAATTAGAGGACTGGTTCCTTTGGCAGCAATGTTTGGTTATGCTACTGATCTGAGATCTAAAACTCAGGGACGTGGTGTTTATGTAATGCAGTTTTCCCATTATGGCGAAATTCCGCAAAATATTACCCAAGACATTATTGCGGAGCGTCGGGGAGAAAAGTTAAGTTAAATTTTAAAGGAGGAAAATTATTATGGCTAAGGCAACATTTGAAAGGACAAAGCCCCATGTGAATATTGGGACTATTGGTCATGTAGACCACGGTAAAACCACATTAACGGCGGCAATTACTTTGATTTTATCAAAAAGTGATTTGTCACAGGCCATTGCTTATGATCAAATTGACAAAGCACCTGAAGAAAAAGAACGCGGTATCACTATTTCCACATCTCATGTGGAGTATGAAACTGCTAATAGGCATTATGCTCATGTTGACTGTCCAGGACACGCTGACTATGTTAAAAACATGATTACGGGGGCAGCCCAAATGGATGGTGCTATTTTGGTTGTTTCCGCAACTGATGGCCCCATGCCGCAAACTCGTGAACACATTCTTTTAGCTCGTCAAGTAGGTGTACCCCATATTGTCGTCTTTATGAATAAAGTAGATATGGTAGATGACGAGGAATTGTTAGAATTGGTAGAGATGGAAATGCGGGAACTGTTAAATGAGTACGATTTTCCGGGTGATGATTTACCCATTATTAGAGGTTCAGCCTTAAAGGCTTTGGAAGAACCAGAAAGTGAATGGGGAGAAGCTATTTTGGAATTAATGGAGGCAGTTGACTCTTATATTCCTACACCGGAAAGACCTACTGAAAGGCCTTTTTTAATGCCTGTGGAAGATGTTTTTTCTATTACCGGGCGGGGTACAGTAGCTACTGGTCGTGTGGAAAGAGGTACCATTAAAGTGGGTGAAGAAGTAGAAATTGTTGGTATGAGCGAAGATTCTCGCAAGACTGTGGTTACAGGTGTGGAGATGTTCCGCAAACTACTTGATCAAGCTGTCGCTGGTGATAATATTGGGGCCTTGTTAAGAGGAGTTGGCCGTGATGAAATTGAGAGAGGTCAAGTATTGGCCAAGCCGGGAACTATTAAACCTCATGTCAAGTTTGCTGCTGAAGTATATGTGCTTACCAAAGAAGAAGGTGGCCGACATACTCCCTTTTTTAATGGTTATCGTCCCCAGTTCTATTTCCGGACAACTGATGTAACAGGAACTATTGCTTTACCTGAAGGTGTGGAAATGTGTATGCCTGGTGACAATATTAAGATGACTATTGAATTAATTACACC
>DUTS01000105.1 GCA_012841935.1 Clostridia bacterium | reverse complement strand
TTAATGGTTATCGTCCCCAGTTCTATTTCCGGACAACTGATGTAACAGGAACTATTGCTTTACCTGAAGGTGTGGAAATGTGTATGCCTGGTGACAATATTAAGATGACTATTGAATTAATTACACCTATAGCTATTGAAGAAGGTTTAAGGTTTGCTATTCGTGAGGGTGGACACACGGTTGGTGCTGGTGTGGTAAGTGCTATTATTGAATAAAGGGTTGTTATTATAAATTAGGTCAGCTATAATTAAACAGCCTAGATGAGAGGAAAATAGTGTGAGGGATATGATACGCCCGAGTGCGTTGTTTTGAAAAGGAGGGAACCTGATGGTTCAACAGCAAAAAATCAGAATTAGGTTAAAAGCTTTTGACCATAAAATTCTTGATCAGTCTGCCGAAAAAATTGTGGAAACTGCCAAGCGTACCGGAGCAGCGGTATCGGGACCGATACCACTACCTACTGAACGCAATGTTTTTACAATCCTTAGATCACCTCATGTGGATAAAGATTCACGTGAACAGTTTGAAATGAGAACACATATGCGGCTGATTGATATTCTGGATACAAATCCGAAAACAGTAGATGCTTTGATGGGTTTGGATTTACCAGCTGGTGTAGATATTGAAATCAAATTATAGGATTAGTGGTTGTTTGGGGAGGTGGTAGTAATGAGTAAAACTATTCTGGGAACAAAATTAGGTATGACTCAGGTTTTTGATGAGGCCGGTAAAGTTATTCCGGTAACGGTCGTTGAAGCAGGGCCTTGTTATGTAGTCCAAAAGAAAACCGAGGCAGCAGATGGCTATAATGCGATACAATTGGGCTTTAAGTCGCTAGCAGCTGGAAAATTAAACAAACCGCGGCAGGGGCATTTAGCTAAGGTTGAATTAAAACCTCTGCGTCATTTAAAGGAATTTCGAGTTGCCGATCCCGCCATTTATGAGCTGGGACAGGAAATTAAAGTTGATTTGTTCGCCGAGGGTGAATGGGTTGATGTTACCGGTATTTCTAAAGGAAAAGGGTTTGCCGGGGTCATCAAACGTCATGGTATGCGTTTGGGTCCGGCTTCACATGGTTCCCATTTTCATCGGGGAACAGGAGCTATGAGTGCGGCTGGTGTCAGTCGGGTTTTTCGGGGGCGTAAACTTCCCGGCCGTCATGGTGGCCTAAAAACAACTGTGCAGAAATTGCAGGTAGTGAAGGTGGATCCAGAGCGTAATTTAATGTTGATTAAAGGTGCGGTTCCCGGACCCAAAAAAAGTTTACTACTGATAAAAAGTTCTGTTAAGGCTTAGGGGAAGGAGGAATAGGGAAATGCCCAAGGTCGCTGTATATAAGCAAAATGGTGAAAAGACCGGGGAAATGGAATTAAAAGAAACCATCTTCGGTATAGAACCTAATGAGGCCGTGGTACATGAGGCTGTGGTAATGCAGTTAGCCAGTTGGCGTCAGGGGACTCATGCCACAAAAACACGAGCCCAGGTGCGGGGTGGTGGACGTAAACCCTGGCGGCAAAAAGGTACTGGTAGGGCCCGAGTAGGATCAATCAGATCACCTCTTTGGCGTAAAGGTGGAATTACCTTTGGCCCTCAACCGCGTGATTACAGTTATCGTTTACCGCGTAAAAAAGTCCGTTTGGCAATTAAATCTGTCTTGTCGGCAAAGGTAGGGGAAGCCGCAATGATTGTTTTGGAAAGCCTTGATTTCCCGGAACCAAAAACAAAGCAAATGCTTGAAGTCTTGGCTAATTTGGGGATTAAAGAACGGGTCTTAGTGGTATTGGACGAGAGTAATGAAAATGTGGAGAAATCCGGTCGCAATATCCCTGGGGTTAGTTTTTTAACAGCTGATAAAGTAAATGTTTATGATTTATTGGATCATCAATGGTTGTTAATTACCCGGCAGGCAGTAGTTCGGCTGGAGGAGGTGTTTGCCTAAATGCGTAGCCCACATGAAGTTTTAATTAAACCGTTGGTAACGGAAAAAACAACAGATTTAATGCAAGAAAATAAATATACATTCAAGGTACATCCACAAGCCAATAAAATAGAAATTAAAACTGCTGTACAGGCAATTTTTGATGTTGATGTTTTAGAGGTCAGGACCATGAATGTACCCGGCAAATTAAAAAGACAGGGACGTTTTGCTGGTTATACATCTAATTGGAAGAAAGCAATTGTTACGGTGGCACCTGGTCAAAGGCTGCCGATTTTCGATGAGTAAAGGGGGGAAGAAGGTCTATGTCTATTAAAAGATTTAAACCACATACTCCGGGTAGGCGGGAGATGACGGTTTCTACATTTGAAGAAATCACCACTTCTCAGCCGGAAAAAAAGTTGGTGGCACCTTTAAAGAAAAAGGCCGGCCGCAATAATTATGGGCGAATTACGGTTAGACATCGTGGGGGAGGACATAAGCGTTTATATAGAAAGATTGATTTTAAACGTGATAAGGACGGTATTCCAGCTAAGGTGGCGTCTATAGAATATGATCCTAATCGTTCGGCACGGATTGCTTTGCTTCATTATGCCGATGGTGAGAAAAGATATATTTTAGCTCCCCAAGGTTTAAATGTTGGTGCTGAGGTTGTTTCTGGTGAGAGTGCAGATATAAAAGTAGGTAATGCCTTGCCTTTAGCTAATATTCCTGTGGGCAGCTTAATCCATAATATTGAGCTTAAGCCTTTAAAAGGGGCACAAATAGTGCGTTCCGCGGGTGCAGCGGCTCAGCTGATGGCTAAAGAGGGTAATTATGCTACTATTCGTTTGCCTTCTGGGGAAGTGCGTTTGGTGCATATCAATTGTAAAGCTACTATTGGCCAAGTTAGTAATGTGGAACATGAAAACATTACTTTAGGTAAAGCTGGCAGATCTCGTTGGTTAGGTATCAGACCAGGAACCCGTGGTGTAGTTATGAATCCTGTAGATCACCCTCATGGTGGTGGTGAAGGAAAAGCACCGATCGGTAGGAAAACTGCGGTTACACCTTGGGGTAAACCAGCTATCGGGGGTAAAACACGTAAGAAAAAACATCCATCCAATAAGTTTATTGTTACACCGCGGAAGAAGAAGCGGTAGTGGAAAGGAGGTAGATGAATGGGTAGGTCTTTAAAGAAAGGGCCTTTCATTGATGAAAGCCTTTTGAAAAAAGTAGAACAATTAAACCAAGAAAATAAAAAACAAGTGATCAGAACTTGGTCGCGGCGTTCGACAATTTTCCCGCAAATGGTGGGACACACTATTGCGGTTCATAACGGGCGTGAACATGTCCCCGTATATATTACCGAAGACATGGTAGGTCATAAATTGGGTGAGTTTGCCCCCACACGTGTTTTTAAAGGTCATGGGGCACATACCGAACGTTCTACCACGTTGAAATAATTACCGGGAAGAAGGAGGGCTATATTATGGAGGCTAAGGCTGTAGCTAAATATGTTCGCATTTCTCCCCGGAAAGCACGTCAGGTAATTGATTTGATTCGGGGAAAGGATGTGGCAGAAGCTTTTGCCATATTACAATTTACCACACATCGCGGTGCAGAGCCCATTGGTAAGGTTTTAAAATCCGCGGTAGCTAATGCGGAACATAATTATGATTTGGATACTACCGATTTGTGGGTTAAAAAAGCCTATGTGGATGAAGGGCCTACTATGAAAAGAATCAGACCACGGGCTAGGGGCAGAGCAGTTTTAATTAGAAAACGCAGTAGCCATATTACAATAATTTTAGGTGAGAAAGAAGGTGATAAATAGTGGGACAAAAGGTGCATCCTAAGGGGCTGCGGGTCGGCATTATTCGCGGCTGGGAAAGCAACTGGTATGCTGACAAAAATTATCTTGAATTTTTGCATGAGGATTTAAAAATACGTGAGTTTATTAAAAATAAATTTTATCATGCCGGTATTGCCGGTATTCAAATTGAACGTGCGGCTAATCGGGTGAAAATTTCGATTCAGACTGCTAAACCCGGTATTGTTATTGGGCGGGGTGGTGCTGAAGTAGAGGATTTGCGTAAAGAACTAGAACAAATGACTAAAAAGAGAATTAATGTCAATATTGTGGAAGTAAAAAAACCAGAACTAAATGCGTTATTGGTGGCCGAAGGGATTGCTTTACAATTGGAAAGACGCATTAGTTTCCGAAGAGCAATGAAACAGGCTGTATCTCGGACCATGCGTGCTGGGGCTGAAGGTGTTAGGATTTCCTGTTCTGGACGTTTGGGAGGAGCAGAAATTGCCCGTACAGAATGGTACAGTGAGGGAAAAGTACCCCTTCATACTTTGCGTGCAGATATTGATTATGGTTTTGCCGAAGCCAATACAACCTATGGCAAAATAGGGGTTAAGGTTTGGATTTATAAAGGTGAGATACTTCCTGAGGTAGGAAACAGGAAGGAGGAGGGTGCTGATGTTACAACCTAAGAAAATTAAATGGCGTAAACCACATCGCGGGGTTATGAAAGGCAAAGCGACTCGCGGTAATAAGGTTACACATGGAGAATATGGGTTACAGGCTTTAGAGCCTTCTTGGATATCTAATCGTCAAATCGAGGCAGCTCGTGTAGCCATGACTCGTTTTGTACAGCGGGGTGGTAAAGTCTGGATAAAAATTTTCCCTCATAAACCGGTAACCGCTAAGCCTGCAGAAACTAGAATGGGTGGTGGTAAAGGCACACCCGAAGCTTGGGTAGCGGTGGTTAAACCAGGTCGAGTAATGTTTGAAATTGCGGGTGTTGAGGAAAAAATGGCCCGTGAAGCCTTGCGTTTGGCAGCACATAAACTGCCTATAAAAACGAGGATAGTAAAACGTGAGGAAGTAGGTGGTAAGGCCGATGAAAGCTAAAGAATTGCGTGATTTAACTCAGGAAGAGTTAAAAAATAAGATTGTTGATTTAAAAGAAGAGTTATTTAATTTACGTTTTCAGATGGCCACCGGTCAATTGGAAAATCCCATGCGGTTGCGTGAAGTGCGTAAAACGATAGCCCGGACTCATACGGTACTGCGGGAACGGGAATTGCGCAAGGCTAAAGGACAATAAGGGTAAAGGGGGGATTAGATTTGACGAGAGGTCGGCGTAAAACCCGAGTGGGAATTGTTGTTAGTGATAAAATGGAAAAAACAGTGGTAGTTGATGTCGAGCATTATGCTCAGCATTCACTTTATAAAAAGATCATCAGGCATAATAAAAGAATTAAGGCTCATGATGCGGAAAATATATGTAAAGTTGGGGATAAAGTTCGGATCATGGAAACGCGTCCAATCAGTAAAGACAAAAAATGGCGTGTTGTGCAGGTCATTGAAAAGGCCCCTCTTATGTAAACAGGAGTGATTCCTGAAAGGAGGTAAACAGGGCATGATTCAACAAGAAAGTGTGCTCAAGGTTGCTGATAATACCGGAGCTAGAAAAATTCTATGTATTCGTCCTTTGGGAGGTTCAGGTCGCCGCTATGCTTCAGTGGGTGATATCATTACGGCTACGGTAAAAGAAGCCACGCCCGGTGGTGTGGTCAAAAAAGGTGAAATTGTAAAAGCGGTAATTGTACGTACTAAAGATGCTGTACGTAGAGAGGATGGCTCTTATATTCGCTTTGATGAAAATGCGGCTGTAATCATTAATGATGATCAGAATCCACGTGGGACACGTATTTTCGGTCCGGTGGCTCGTGAATTAAGAAGAAAAAAGTTCGTTAAAATTCTCTCTTTGGCACCGGAAGTGTTATAAATTTGTGCACGGCTGGAGGTGAGCTGAATGACCCGGAAAAAAGTACATGTACGTAAGGATGATCTCGTGCAAGTTATTACTGGTAAGGATGCCGGTAAACAAGGTAAAATTTTAAATGTAGATCCGCGTAAAGGGCGGGTTGTTGTTGAAGGAGTAAATATTGTCAAACGGCATATGCGGCCAACTCAGGCTAATCCACAGGGTGGTATTATGGAAATTGAGGCCCCTGTAGATAGTTCTAATGTGATGCTTGTTTGTCAAAAATGTGATGTCCCAGTGCGAATCAAGAAAAAGTTTTTGGCCGATGGGAAAAAAGTGCGAGTTTGTAATCGTTGTGGAGAAGAATTCGATAAGTAATGCTACCGGAAAGGAGGTTTATATAATGCCTCGTTTGAAGGAAAAATATCAAAAAGAAGTTATTCCGGCGATGATGGAGAAATTCGGTTATCGTAATCGGATGGAAGTGCCTAATCTGGAGAAAATCGTGATTAACATGGGGGTTGGAGAAGCAACCCAAAATTCAAAGGTTCTTGATGGTGCTGTAGCTGATTTAACAGCCATTGCGGGCCAAAGACCGGTAATCACGCGGGCTAAAAAATCGATTGCCGCTTTTAAGGTGCGTGAAGGTATGCCGGTGGGAGTAAAAGTTACTTTACGGGGAAAGCGGATGTATGAATTTGCCGATAAATTGTTTAATGTAGTTTTGCCGCGGGTGCGAGATTTTCGCGGTGTTTCACCCCGGGCTTTTGATGGGCGGGGAAACTATACTTTGGGTCTAAAGGAGCAATTGGTTTTTCCGGAAATAGATTATGATCAAGTTGATCAGGTACGAGGTATGGATATTGTTATTGTCACTACCTCACCTACCGATGAAGAGGCCAAAGAATTATTAAGTTTAATGGGTATGCCTTTTGCAGCAAGGTGAAATAAAAATTAAAGGAGGGACATGTGTGGCGAAAAAGGCTCAAGTTTTGCGACAGCAAAAAAAAGCTAAGTTTAGAGTTCGTGAGTACAATAGATGTAAAAGATGTGGTCGTCCCCGTGCTTATATGCGGAAATTTGGTATCTGCAGAATTTGTTTCCGTGAGCTGGCTTATGAAGGGCAAATTCCCGGTGTGACCAAAGCCAGTTGGTAAGTTTGGGAAAGAGGAAGGGGGTCGTTATAAAATGGTCATGGTTGATCCTATTGCGGATTTTTTGACAAGAATTAGAAATGCTAATTCTGTTCAGCATGAAACTGTTGAAATACCGTCATCAAAAATGAAAAAGACGTTGGCGGAAATTTTTAAGACAGAAGGCTTAATTAAGGATTTTGAATGTGTTGAGGATGGCAAACAAGGGATTTTACGTTTATATTTGAAATATGGACCAAATCAGGAAAAAGTAATTACGGGTATTAAGCGGATTAGTAAGCCCGGTTTACGTGTTTATGTAAAGAAAGATGAAGTACCCCGTGTTTTGGGAGGTTTGGGCTTAGCCGTTATTTCTACTTCACAAGGATTAATGACAGATAAAGAGGCTCGTAAGCGCGGCTTGGGCGGGGAAGTAATCTGCTATATCTGGTAGGGGGTGTGTGAATGTGTCGCGAATTGGAAAACAGCCGATTAAAATTCCTCAGGGAGTTAAAGTCGATGTAAAAGATCAAAAAGTTACCGTGCAAGGCCCTTTGGGTAAAATAGCACGTGAATTTGCTGAGGGTATTGATATACAGTTAGTAGAAGACGAAATAATAGTAGCTTGTACCAGTCCGGAAAAAAGAATGCAGGCCCTTTGGGGATTAACTCGCTCTTTGATCGACAATATGGTGGAGGGTGTAACTAAAGGTTTTAGTAAATCCTTAAATGTTGTCGGGGTTGGCTACCGTGCTGTTAAGCAGGGCAGTAAACTAGTCTTAACTGTAGGTTACTCACATCCGGTAGAAATTGAACCAGGACCGGGTTTAGAAATTGAAGTACCTGCACCAAATAAAATTATTGTTAAAGGTATTGATAAAGAAAAAGTTGGTCAATTGGCTGCTAATATTCGTTTTGTACGTACACCTGATCCTTATAAAGGTAAGGGTATTCGTTATAGTGACGAAGTTATTCATCTTAAGCCTGGTAAGACCGGGATTAAGGCAGCTGAATAATTGGAGAAAGGGGTGTGGAGTAGGTGGCTGGTAAGCCTGATCGTAAAATAGCTCGTCAAAAGAGACGTTTGCGGGTACGCCGTAAAGTACGTGGTACGACTCAACGACCTCGTTTGGCGGTTTACCGCAGTTTAAAAAATATATATGCACAATTGATTGATGATACACAAGGTGTTACTTTAGTGGCGGCCTCTACTTTGGAAGAACCGCTGCGTTCTGAATTAGAACAAAAAGCTAATCAAGAGGCGGCCTTTAAAGTAGGACAATTATTAGCTGAAAAAGCCTTGGAAAAAGAAATTAAACAAGTAGTTTTTGACCGAGGTGGCAACCTTTACCACGGGCGTATCAAGGCTTTGGCAGAAGGTGCTCGTAAAGCAGGGTTAGAGTTTTGATAAAGGGGGGAAAAGGATGAGTAAAATTGATGCTGGTAAACTGGAATTAAGTGAAAAAGTAGTTTATATTAATCGTGTGGCTAAAGTAGTTAAAGGGGGACGCCGCTTTAGTTTTAGTGCTTTAGTGGTTGTCGGGGACGAAAATGGCCATGTTGGAGCTGGTTTAGGAAAAGCTACTGAGGTTCCGGAAGCGATTCGTAAGGGAATTGATGCCGCTAAGAAAAATTTAATTTCCATACCATTAGTAGGTACCACGATCCCTCATGAGATCATTGGTAAGGCTGGTGCTGGTAGGGTTTTGTTAAAACCTGCCTCTGAAGGTACAGGTGTTATTGCCGGTGGTCCGGTACGAGCTGTTTTGGAATTAGCGGGTGTGCGTGATATTTTAACCAAGTCCTTGGGTTCAAATAATGCCAATAATATGGTGCGAGCTACATTGGCAGGATTGCAAAACCTTAAACAGGTTGAGGAAGTAGCTAAATTACGCGGTAAATCCGTGGAAGAGCTCTTTGGTTAGGAGGACAATAATGGCAAAGTTGAAAATTACTTTAAAAAAAAGTGTAATTGGTTCAAATGAAAAAGTACGGGCATCGGTGCGTTCTTTGGGACTTTCTAAAATACGGCAAAGTGTAGTTCACCAAGATACACCGGATATTCGTGGAAAAATTAATAAGGTGGCTCATTTAGTCGCTGTGGAAGAAATTGAATCCTAATTAAAAGGAGGTGTGAGTAAATGAAGCTCCATAATTTAAAACCTCCTCATGGTGCTAGGCAAAATTCGATCCGTAAAGGGCGGGGAGTAGGTTCCGGATTTGGCAAAACCGCTGGTCGGGGTCATAAGGGACAGAAAGCAAGATCTGGAGGAGGTAAAGGCCCTTATTTTGAAGGTGGGCAAACACCTTTACAAAGAAGATTGCCCAAATATGGGTTTACAAATATTTTTAAGAAAAAATATGTGATTGTTAATCTTAAGCAGTTGGAGGAGCGATTTGCCGCTGGGGCGGAAGTTACTCCTGAAACTTTACAAAAGGCAGGTTTAGTAAAAAACCTGTGGGATGGAGTAAGAATTCTTGGCCAGGGTGAAATTACAAAGCCTTTAACTGTTAAGGCACATGGTTTTTCGAAGGCAGCAGCGGAAAAAATTGTCGCCGCCGGCGGCCGGGTAGAGGTGATTTAGGTGGTTGAAGTTATAAGAAATGCTTGGAAACTGGCGGATATACGTCGTAAAATATTATTTACCTTGGCGATGTTGGTTGTTTTCCGCATCGGGGTGCATATTCCCGTACCGGGGATTGATACCCAAGTCATTGCTGATCTAATTGCCAAGGGACAATTATTAGGGTTTTTTGATGTTATTTCCGGGGGGGCTTTTAAAAAGTTTTCTATTTTTGCCATGAGTATCACCCCCTATATTAATGCTTCCATCATCATGCAGTTATTGACTGTGGTTGTACCCTATTTGGAAAGATTGGCCAAAGAACCTGATGGCAGAAAACAAATGGCACAATATATTCGTTATGGGACGGTAATTTTAGGTTTTATTCAAGCTATTGGTATCTCCTTGGGCTTGCGACAAGCAATTGTGAGACCGGGACTGGCATCTACCATGATTATTGCTTTGTCACTTACAGCTGGTACAGCCTTTTTAATGTGGCTTGGTGAATTAATTACGGAAAAAGGCGTCGGTAATGGTATCTCTTTAATTATTTTTGCCGGAATTGTTTCTCGTGTGCCGGCCGGAATAGTAACTATTTTTGAATATTTAAAGACCGGTACAGCCAGTTTTTTAGTTGTTTTTCTCTTTTTGGTTATTGCCTTATTAGTGATGGCGGGAATTATTGCCATTCAGGAAGGACAAAGGCGGATTCCGGTACAATATGCCAAGCGAGTGGTGGGGCGTAAGGTTTATGGTGGACAAAGTACCCATATTCCTTTGAAGGTGAATCAGGCTGGAGTTATTCCCATTATTTTTGCTATTTCTTTATTGATGTTTCCGGGAACAATTGCTGCTTGGTTTCCTCATAATAAATTTGCAATGGCAGTCACGCGTATTTTTGATTTTAATGCTTGGTGGTATCAATTAATGTATGCTTTATTAATTATGTTTTTCACCTATTTTTATACCGCGATTACTTTTAATCCAGTAGATGTAGCGGATAATATTAAAAAATATGGTGGTTTTATTCCGGGGTTGAGACCAGGTCGTCCCACAGCTGAATATATTGAAAAAATAGCGGGACGCATCACTTTTGCTGGGGCTGTTTTCTTGGCGGGTATTGCGGTATTGCCATCACTATTAATCTCTCTTACCGCTTTACCGGTTTATTACGGAGGTACTAGTTTATTAATTGTTGTTGGTGTGGCTTTAGACACGATGAAGCAATTGGAAGCTAATTTATTAATGAGACATTACCAAGGTTTTCTAAAATAATGGGAGGGCGTAAAATGAAAATAATTTTAATGGGACCACCTGGTGCAGGTAAAGGTACCCAAGCAGAATATTTAATTGAGGCTTTAAATATTCCTCATATTTCCACAGGGGATATGTTTCGCAAGGCAGTTAAGGAAGGCACAGCATTAGGTATTGAAGCTAAACGTTATATGGATGCAGGTCAATTAGTACCTGATGAAGTAACTATTGGTATTGTACGTGAAAGATTAAGTGAGGCAGATTGTCAAGCTGGTTTTCTCTTAGATGGCTTTCCGCGAACTATTCCTCAAGCAGATGCTTTAGGACAAATTTTGGAAGATTTGGGTATGAAACTTAAGCAAGTGATTAATATCGAAGTAGGTCAAGAAGTTATTTTAAAGCGTTTAACTGGTAGAAGGGTTTGTAGGGATTGTGGAGCCATTTATCATCTACACTATAATCCTTCAAAAACAGGAGAAAAATGTGAGTTGTGTTCAGGTGAGATTTATCAGCGAGATGATGATTCCGAGGCTACGGTATTAAACCGTTTGGCGGTTTATGAAGAACAGACTTCACCTTTAATCGAATACTATGATGCCCAAGGTTTATTGCTTAATATCTATAATCTTGAGGGGGAAAAAGAAATAGAAGAAATCACCCGGGAAATATTAGCTGCTTTGGGAGTTAAGTAATAATGATTATTTTGAAGTCTCAGCGTGAACTTCAATTTATGTATGCGGCTGGGCAAGTTGTGGCCGAAGCACATCGAAAAATAGCCCAAGTGATCAAACCAGGGATAACTACTTTGGAGTTGAATCATATTGCCGAGGAGTTTATTTTATCCAAAGGGGCACGACCGACTTTTAAAGGCTATAATGGCTTCCCCAAAAGTATTTGTACTTCGCTTAACGAAGAAGTGGTACATGGGATTCCCAGTTTAAGAGAGTTAAAAGATGGTGATATTATTAGTATTGACATTGGGGCGACTTTAAATGGTTATGTGGGGGATGCTGCAGTTACTTTACCAGTTGGTGAAATAGATGATGAGGCACAAAAACTTTTGGCAGTAGGAAAAAAGGCACTTGAAGTAGGTATAAATCAAGCTGTAATTGGTAATCGTCTGTCCGATATTTCCCATGCTATACAAACCTATGTGGAAAGCAATGGTTTTTCGGTGGTTAGAGAATTTGTAGGACATGGTGTTGGGCAAAGGATGCATGAGGATCCCCAGATTCCCAATTTCGGGCCCCCAGGTAGGGGACCGCGTTTAAGGGCGGGTATGACTTTAGCCATTGAACCTATGGTTAATGTGGGGACTTTTGAGGTGCAAACTCTTACTGATAATTGGACTGTGGTAACTAAAGATGGCAAGCGTTCCGCACATTTTGAACATAGTATTGCGATTACGGAAGAAGGACCTTGGATTTTAACGAAATAAAGGGATTTAAAGAATAAAAATAATAAGGAGGGTGATCTGGGTGTCCAAAGAGGATGTAATAGAAGTAGAGGGTACCGTTCTGGAATCTCTTCCTAATGCTATGTTCCGCGTAGAATTGGAGAATGGGCATAAAGTTTTGGCTCATGTTTCCGGCAAAATACGGATGCATTTTATTCGTATTTTACCAGGTGATCGGGTTACAGTTGAACTTTCACCTTATGATTTAACCAGAGGCAGAATTACTTATCGGTTTAAATAAGTAATTGAGCCTGGGAAGGGAGTGGTAGAAATGAAGGTTAGACCATCTGTGAAACCGATTTGTGAAAAATGTAAAGTGATTAGGCGCAGGGGTAGAGTCATGGTTATTTGTAAAAACCCTAAACATAAACAAAGACAAGGTTAGGAGGTGTATTAATGGCTAGAATTGCCGGAGTCGATTTGCCGCGTGATAAGCGGATTGAAATTGGCCTCACATATATTTACGGCATCGGGAGATCAACGGCTTTAAAGATTTGTGCAGAGACCGGTATAAATCCCGATACACGTGTTAAGGATTTAACTGAGAATGAAGTCGGTAAATTGCGGACTATTATCAGTAAAAACTATAAAGTAGAAGGTGATTTGCGGCGGGAGGTTTCTTTAAATATTAAGCGTTTGGTTGAAATCGCTTCTTATCGGGGAATCAGGCACCGCCGCGGATTACCGACACGGGGACAAAGGACCAAGACAAATGCTCGTACCCGTAAAGGACCAGGTAAAGTGGTTTCAGTTAAACGGAAAAAGTAAGGGGGGAAAAGAATGGCAAAACGTACTACCAGAACAAAACGTCGTGTACGTAAACATGTGGAACAGGGAATTGCCCATATTCAATCCACATTTAATAATACGATTGTTACCATTACGGATTTACAAGGTAATGCTGTTTCTTGGGCTACAGCAGGTAGTTTAGGTTTTAAGGGATCACGTAAAAGTACACCTTTTGCTGCCCAAATGGCTGCAGAACAAGCGGCTAAAACGGCGGTAGATCATGGTATGCGGAAAGTAGAGGTCTATGTTAAGGGACCGGGAGCAGGTCGTGAAGCCGCTATTAGAGCTCTACAGGCTACAGGCCTTGAAATTAATGTAATTAAGGATGTGACACCCATTCCTCATAATGGCTGTCGTCCACCAAAAAGAAGAAGAGTTTAAGGAGGTGTAATAATTATGGCTAGGTATACAGGACCGGTGTGTAGATTATGTCGTCGTGAAGGTCTTAAATTATATTTAAAAGGAGAACGCTGTTATACGGATAAATGTGCCCTTGATCGCAGAAGTTATGCACCTGGGCAGCATGGTCAATATAGCCGCCGTAAACCATCGGAATATGGTTTGCAGTTGCGGGAAAAACAAAAGGCACGCCGTATTTATGGTGTTTTGGAACGGCAATTTCGCAATTATTTTGTAAAGGCCGCACGACAAAAAGGAATTACTGGGGAAAATTTAATTCAATTCTTGGAGAGACGTTTAGATAATGTGGTTTATCGTCTTGGTTTTGCTGCGTCTCGTGCTGAAGCTCGTCAATTGGTTACCCATAATCACTTCACTCTTAATGGACACAAGGCAAATATTCCTTCCATTTTGGTTAAGGAAGGTGATCTGATTCAGGTTAAGGAGAAAAGTTTAAATTCACCTAAGTTCATCGAACTAAAGGAAAATCTGGCCCATAAAACTCCACCTGAGTGGTTAGATGTGGATAAGGAAAATATGACCGGCAGGGTTGTCGCTTTACCGGAAAAAGAGCATCTTGATTTTCCATTGGAAGAACACTTGATTGTGGAATTATATTCCAGATAATAATTTGGTTCGAGTAGGAGGGGTGACTTTGATTGAAATTGAAAAACCTAGAATTGAATGTGTGGAAATAAGTGAAAAGCAGGATTATGCGAAATATGTGATTGAACCTTTGGAAAGAGGTTATGGCATAACTTTGGGTAATTCGCTTCGTCGGGTAATTCTTTCTTCTCTACCAGGTGCGGCGATTACCTCGGTAAAAATAGAAGGGGTTTTGCATGAGTTTTCCACCATACCTGGTGTAGTGGAAGATGTAACCGAAATTATTCTTAACCTAAAGGCATTGGCTTTGAGAGTTTATACTGATGAACCTCAGATAATCTGTTTAGAAGCCGTCGAACCTGGGGAGGTATTAGCTGGTGATATAATTCATAGTAGTGAGGTAGAAATTCTTAATCCGGAATTACACATTGCTACATTGGATACTGGTGGTCGTTTAATTATGGAAATGACCGTGGAGAAAGGTCGCGGCTATCGTACTGCCGAAAAAAATAAAAGCGAAGAACACATTATTGGTGTTATTCCCATTGATTCTATTTTTTCGCCTGTACGGAAAGTGAATTATACTGTGACTGATACACGAGTAGGACAAATTACTGATTATGATAAGTTGACACTGGAAGTATGGACTAATGGTACTCTTCATCCTGATGAGGCGGTAAGTTTATCAGCGAAAATACTCAATGATCATCTTTTGCTTTTTGTTGGTTTGACGGAAGAAATTG
>DUTS01000104.1 GCA_012841935.1 Clostridia bacterium | reverse complement strand
GAATTATAAAATAGAGCCCAAAAAAGATTCTGTTTAATATTACGCATGGTAGCCTTACTTAATTTAATACTAGCTGGCACACCTTGTAAATCATCACCCAAAAGGGTAATATCAGCGGCTTCCATAGCAATATCGGTTCCCGAACCGATAGCTAACCCGATATCAGCGGTAACCAAAGCAGGAGCATCATTTATTCCATCACCAACCATACCTACACTTTTACCTTGTTCGCGTAATTCCTCAATTTTTTTAGCTTTATCTTCTGGCAGTACTTCGGCAAAAACACGTTTAATACCAATTTGCTTGGCTATCGTTTCCGCAGTTCGCCAATTATCACCAGTCAGCATAATTACTTCTATACCCATTGATCTTAAATCTGCAATAGCCTTTAAAGCATTTTCCTTAATTGTATCTGCTACAGCAATTATACCAGCTACTTTTCCAGCCAAGGCAACCAACATTACCGTTTTTCCTTTATTCTCCAAAACCTGCATTTCTTTTTCCTGACTTGTGCTTAAATCTATCTCCTTATTTTTCAATAATTTCCGTGTACCTACAAATACTTTTTTCCCTTCCACCAAAGCCTCAATCCCAAAACCCGGCAAAGCAATAAATTCTTCGGCAGCGGGTAAATCTGCATAAATTTTCCGACCATGTCTTACTACAGCCTCACCCAAAGGATGTTCTGAGGCTCGTTCAGCTATCGCGGCAATACGAACTACTTCCTCAGCGGTAAACTCACCAAAAGGTACCACATCCGTCACCTCTGGAATCCCTTTAGTTATCGTACCAGTTTTATCAAGCACTATAGTATCAATCCTTTGAGCATTTTCCAAATATTCCCCACCTTTAATTAAAATACCAAATTCAGCACCTTTACCTGTACCCACCACTATCGAAGTAGGAGTGGCTAAACCCAAGGCACAAGGACAAGCAATTACCAAAACGGCAATAAAGTTAACCAAAGCACGATTAAAATTACCAGGTTCCCCTACCACTAACCAAAAAGCAAAGGTCAAAATCCCCGCTGTTAAAACCAAAGGGACAAAATATGCAGAAATATGATCTACTAAGCGTTGAATCGGGGCTTTAGAATCCAAAGCTGTCTCTACTGAACGAATCACTTGAGCTAAAGCCGTATCAGCTCCCACCTTTTCCGCCCGAAATTTAAAAGTTCCTTGTTTATTAAGCGTCGCCCCAATAACCTGATCACCGACCTTTTTATCAACCGGGATACTTTCCCCGGTAAACATAGATTCATCAACCGCGGAAAAACCTTCAATAATTACACCATCCACCGGAATTTTTTCCCCGGGTCTGACAACAATTAAATCATCGATCACTACTTCTTCAAAAGGAATTTCTTTTTCCACTCCATCCCGAATTACCCGAGCCTTACGAGCTCTTAAATCCATAAGTTTTTCAATTGATTCCGAAGTTTTTCCTTTGGCTCGTGTCTCCAAAAACTTACCAAATAAAACAATAGTGATAATCATGGCTGAAGCCTCAAAATAGACGGTTTGGGTGCCCATTTGTTCACCCCATAAAACTACCGCCAAACTAAAAAAGTAGGCAGCCGAAGTACCCAAAACAATCAAAACAGACATATTCACACTTTTATTTTTCAAAGCATAAAAAGCATCGCGATAAAATTGTGCCCCGATAATAAATTGTACTAAACTAGCCAAAACTAATTGGAAAATCAAGTTTTCGAAAATTATCGGCGGCCAAGTCCAAGCAAAAATTTGGGCCAACATAAACAAAAACAAAGGCAAAGTTAACAAAACAGCTGCTAATAATAATTTTTTCTGTTCCGCTAAATCCCATTCACGAACACCTGTAGCTTGATGTAAATCTACTTTATCATCAATGGCCACCACTTCATAACCAGCATTTTTAATAACATCCACAAAATCTTTAATCGTGATTTGTGAACCAAAATAAATAACCACTGCTTTTTCTGCTACAAAATTAACCACCGCCCTACTTACCCCTGGCAAAGCCTTTAGTGCTTTTTCTACCCCAGCCGCACAGGCTACACACCTCAGACCACGAATTTTTAAACTTACCCGATTGGCCACCAAGGTATAACCCAAAGCCGCCACCTGCTCATCCAATTGCTCCAATTCCACTAACTTAGGGTCATATTCCACAGTTACCCTTTTTAAAGCCAAGTTTACAATTACATAATTAATCCCCTTGACCTTTGTCAAGGCCTGTTCAATTTTAAAAGCACAATCCGAAGAAATTAATCCTTCAATTTTAAAACTAATTCTTTCCACACATTTCACCTATCCTCTTTACTAAACTATTTACAATTCATTTTATCATATTTTCCCATTGAACCAAAAGAACTAAATAAAAAGCCGCTATAACTTTGTGTTTACAAAGAATAGCGGCTTTTTTATTTTATAAGCTGTCAAAAATGAGATTATAATTCACATTTTAAAAGTCTAACTAAAGCAACAGCTGCTTCAGCTCGCTGGGCCACCTTTTCCCCAGCAAAAACATCTCCCGAACCTTTCAAAAGATTTAAACCCCAACAAAGAGCTAAATAGCCCTGTTCCGCAAGGGGAACCTCATCTGTGTAAGGCAGTATATAAATTCCCTCTATTTCAGCTACTTTTTGTAAACCTAAGAAATGAATACAAAAACGAGCCAATTGCCATCTTTGTAATTCACGTTCCGGTTTAACTGCTTCTGTCAGCCAACCCTTTTTTACCGCCTCTTTAATTATTTCCTGATCAGTCAAGGTATAAACAGAATGCACACCATTTTCCAACATTAATAGAGCCCGTAAAAACTCACCAATACTTATTTCCTTTTCAGGATAAAAACAAGGTGCCTTATCTCCGAAAAAACCAGCTTGACCTAACAAACTAATTTCGGCTTCAGCCCAATGATTAGTAATATCACTAAACTCTAGCGGCACAGGTGCTTTAATTATGGGTTCACCCTGCCAATCAAGTGGTTCACCTGTCCAAGCATCACTCATTACCTCAATAGGCAAACCTGGTTGGGGTTGAGGACAATAAAGTAACTTTATTTCTTTATCTATTTCCCGATAAACTAAATTTAAAGGCTGTCGTTCTAAATAAAAAGCATTCATTTCAGCTAAGTCAAGCACCCCTTCAGGTTTGGGGAATTTTAATTCCTGCCAATTTAAATGATAGGCTTCTATTTCACCAGTTAAAGTATTTACCGAAACAGTAATTCCATTGGTAGGAAATACTACCCCCTTGACGATTCTTTGATATTCAAAATATTGACTTAGAGGCAATTCCTCCTTACTTAAAGGTCGCGGTGGTTCCATAGTTTGCCGTTCATTAAGTTTCACCTCATTAAAACGTACAGGTTGAATTTTTTTCAAAAATTCCTCAGCCTTTTTTTGGGCCGCTGCTCTATCTAGTTTGCCCATTTTCTGATCTTCTTGGGGTAAATAATAACTAAAACTAAGTAATTCACCATGTAAAGCATCAACATCAGCATTTATTCTCTGCCTACCCTCTTTTTCATCAGACCAAAATAATGACCAAGTACGGGCCCCCGGGGCACGCTGTTCATCCTGTCTCAAATAGACATTTTGCAAAGTAAAATCCTCAGTCACAGATACCCATTCCCGCACCACATTTACAGCCTCGTCTTGAGAAATAACTTTACCAGCAGCCTCAATTTCCTTAATTTCCTTAGGAGTTAAAACAGTGTCCACAGCTTCTTCCATTTGCTTCATTCGACTTAAATCATAACTAATTAAACTCTTATCTTGTTCCAACGGTTCACCACTAACAGCGTCCAAAATACCGCCTGAAGGGTGTACCAAACGATAAACTAATTTAGCCTCTCGTGAATCCTCCTTTTGGTAGCAAGGATAAAAATATTGCAGTTCCAACATAGCCGCTTTTTTCCAAGCCTGCTCTGCTTCTTTTACAGAAAGGACTTTTTCTTTTGAGGGAAAATTTCCCGTAGTCCAATGAAAACTATAATTACTTACCCGACCATTTTGATGATTAACACTTAAATTAATCCCATCTTGATAAAAAGGAACTCCCCCTACCTCCCTGACCCATTGAAAATTATAAGTATCAGCAGCATAAGGTGTTAAAGGCAATAATTCTTCCTTATTTTCCTGTAATTTCATTGACTCTAACCGTTTTGGCTGTAAAGTTTGTACCAAATTGAGAGCAATTTCCGCAGCTTCCTCCCGCGAAAGTAGAGGTAATTTACCCCTTTTTTGTTCAGCCGACCAAAAATTCATCTGCAAAATATCGCCACTTTTACTGTCTACTTGGGCTCTTAAATGTCCCTGTGGTTCTTCTTCAGTTTGCCAAATTAATTCCCATACCTGACGTGTAGCTTGCTGATTATAGCCAGAAGAAAAAGCACTAAATTCAGCAGGCACCTCAAAATTCTTTTTAAAAATGCGTACTGCCTCTTCCAAAGAAATAGTGTTTTCTACGGCTAATACTGTACCAGGGAAAAAAGCAATCAGTAGTGCAAAAATCAAGCCCCAGGCTATTACTTGTTTACCAACCTTCATTAATCCCTACCTCCTTTTTATTTTCTAAATCCATAGACCCCTTTTGAGGAAAAAAGTTCCGTACGTCTAAAATATTTTACTATTTCCATAATCACCAAAGGTAAAACACTTAAAACTAAAACAACCAACCACTCCGCCAAACCCAACCAACTAGTTTTAAAAATCGTACGTAAAAAAGGTACAAAAACAACACTTAATTGTAATAAACCACAAATTAAAGAAGCCCAAATCAGCTTACCATTAATACTTAAACTAGATGAAAATACGGATTCGCGTCTATTTTGCAAATTAAAAGCATGAATCAATTGACTCAATCCCAAAGTCATAAAAACCATAGTTCTAGCCTCAGATAATGTTTCTCCCCAACCAAAAGCAACTAAAGATAATAAACCAATTAAAAGTCCCTGCCATAAAATTTCCAGACCCACACCTTCTGCCAAAATTCCTGCCCCTAATTTTCGCGGTGGCCGCTCCATAATTCCTTTTTCTGATGGCTGAACACCTAATGCTAAAGCAGGTGCACTATCAGTAACTAAATTTAACCATAAAATTTGTCCAGGTAATAAAGGAATACCCCGACCTAATAAAAGCCCACCAAAAATAACCACAATTTCTCCCAAATTACAAGACAATAAATACTTTACAGCTTTACGAATATTGTCATAAATGGCTCTGCCTTCTTCCACGGCTTTCACAATTGTGGCGAAATTATCATCCAACAAGACTAAATCAGCCGCCTCTTTGGCCACTTCGGTACCCATCAGTCCCATGGAGACCCCAATATCAGCTCTTTTTAAAGCCGGAGCATCATTGACACCATCTCCGGTCATGGCCACAATCTGCCCTTTTGCTTTTAAAGCAGCAACAATACGTAATTTATCTTCAGGAGAAACACGAGCATAAACCGTAATTTTTTCAACACGCTTTTCCAACTCTAACTGACTTAATGCCTTTAATTCTCCACCACTTAAAACTTGATCACCTTTTTGCCAAATACCCAGCCGCCGGGCAATAGCTACAGCTGTATCCCGATGATCACCGGTGATCATCACTGTTTTAATGCCGGCTTTTTGACAAGCTTGCACAGCTTGTTGAGCTTCCCGACGGGGTGGATCCTCCAAAGCAAAAAACCCCCAAAATGTTAACCCATTTTCTATTATCTGAGCACCAAAATCCTGCGGCATTTGCGGCCATTTACGCCCAGCTACTCCCAAAACACGCTGTCCCTTTAAAGCAAACCCCTGATTTATTTTTGCAAGCTTTTCCAGCCACTTAGAATCCAAAATCTGCTCACCCTGAGGAGTCAAAATACTATTACAAGCGGCCAACAAGAAATCGGGAGCCCCTTTGGTGAAACTATAATACTCATTATCTTTTTCCCAAAATGTAGTCATCATTTTTCGTGCAGAATCAAAAGGAATTTCGTGTAATCGTAAATATGCTTTCTCTACTTCCCTTTTATGCAAACCAGCCTTGGCCGCAGCTGCAACCAAAGCCCCTTCAGTAGGATCACCAATTATACCGTCTTCAGTAAGATAAGCATCATTATTTAAAAGCCCTCCCAAAAGAAGTAGTAAAAGTCCTTCCTTTTGCTCAGCCAAAACTTGTTCTCCTTGAGAAACAGTAATTAATTCATCAGGAAAATAAAGACTGCTTACTGTCATCTCATTTTGAGTCAATGTACCAGTTTTATCCGAACAAATATAAGTGGCAGCCCCCAAAGTTTCTACTGCCGGCAGTTTACGAATGACTGCCTTTTGTTTACTCATCCGAGTAACTCCCAAAGCCAAAACAATAGTGACCACCGCCGGAAGCCCCTCCGGAATAGCGGCTACAGCTAAGGCCACAGCAATCATAAACATTTCAAAAATGGCTTCCCCTTTTAAAACTCCCAAAAGAAAAACAACCAAAACAATTACCAAAGCAACAAAACCAAGACTTTTACCTAATTTAGCCAATTCAACTTGTAAAGGAGTTTCCTCTTTGGGGGCAGTAGTCAACAATTGAGCAATTTTACCCAATTCAGTATTTAATCCCGTAGTAGTGACTACAGCCTCACCCCGACCACTAGTAACAATCGTCCCCATAAAAACCATATTTTTACGCTCAGCCACTAGTACAGATTCATCAGAAATGACTTCTACATGTTTATCAACTCCCACTGCTTCTCCAGTAAGAGCAGCTTCACTAACCTTTAAAGAAACAGCCTTTAATAAACGTGCATCAGCCGGAACAGCATCACCAGCTTCCAAGAAAATAAGATCACCAGGCACTAAATTTTCAGCAGGAATTTCGGTAATAAGACCTTCCCGTTTAACCTTAACATATACTTTAGTCATTTCTTTCAAAGCTTTTATTGCCTTTTCCGCTTTCCGCTCCTGCAGCACACCTAAAATAGCATTAAGCAGCACAATAACTAAAATCAAAAAAGTATCCCCTATTTCGCCCAAAACACCAGAAATAATGGCCGCCACTATTAAAATCAAAACCAAAGGCTCAATAATTTGAGCCCTAAATAATGCAGCTAAACTTAAAGGAGCCTTTTCCGGCAGCACATTTAAACCATACGTTTGCCGGCGTTCTTCTATTTCCTTTACAGATAAACCATTTTCCAAATCAACAGCCAATTTTTCTTTAACTTCGTCTAGTTCTAGATTAAACCATGACATCATTTTTGCCTCCCTTTATGCGGATAATTTTATTTTACCCGATTATTCCCTTTAAGCAAATCCTTCCATTCTAATTATTCGGGTAGCATTCAAAATAGCTAACAAAGCGACACCCACATCCGCAAAAACAGCTTCCCACATGGAGGCAATACCTAAACCACCTAAAAGCAATACCCCTATCTTTACCGTTAAAGCCAACACAATATTTTCCCGCACAATTCGTCTAGTACGTCTGGCTATTTGTAAAGCCGTCACCAATTTTGCCGGCTGGTCATTCATAATCACTACATCAGCAGCCTCAATAGCAGCATCTGAACCCAAAGCCCCCATAGCCACACCAATATCAGCCCTAGCTAAAACCGGAGCATCATTAATACCATCACCCACAAAAACTAAATTACCCTTACTTTTTCTTCGTAATAATTCCTCCAATTTAGCCACCTTTTCCTGTGGCAAAAGTTCAGCATAATAATTATCTAAAGCTAATTCCGCGGCAACCTCCGCCACAACAGCTTCCCGATCACCACTTAACATAACAATTTGTTTTACTCCCCATTTTCTCAAGCCCTTGACCATCACCCTACTGTCTTTTTTCAATTTATCAGCAATAATTATTTTACCAATAAATTTCCCCTCTACCGCCAAATAAACAACCGTACCAACTGCCTCAGTTTCTCGAACTTCAATACCTCTTTCAGTTAATAAAACTTTACTGCCCGCCAAAATTGTTTGTCCCCCTACTTTAACTTCCATACCGCGTCCAATAATTTCTTCAGATCTTTCTATTTTTTGTGGTACTACACATTCACCAGCATAACGTAAAATAGATTGTGCAATAGGATGATTGGAAAAAGTCTCAGCCCAAACCGCAAATTGCAATAATTCTTCTTTACTAATACCAGGCTCAGGCTCCAAAGCCACTACTTCAAATACCCCTTCAGTTATAGTTCCTGTTTTATCCACCACCACAGTTTCCACATTATTTAGACCATCCAAATAATTACCCCCCTTTACCAAAATCCCCTGACGTGAGGCCCCACCTATACCCCCAAAATAACCTAAAGGAATAGAAATAACCAAAGCACAGGGACAAGAAATAACTAAAAAAACCAGAGCCCGGTAAAACCAAAGGGCATAACCGCTCCCCGAAAAAATCAATGGTGGTACTAAAACTACGAGTAATGCTATTCCCACCACCACTGGTGTATAAAAGCGAGCAAATTTAGTAATAAATTGTTCAGTAGGTGCTTTTTTATCCCCGGCATGTTCCACTAATTCCAATATTTTACTGATGGTTGATTGGGCTTCCTCTTTTAATACTTCAATTAATAAGACTCCACTGGTATTCAAAAATCCACTTAAAACTTCTTCACCAGGCTGTACCCGGCGTTCAACACTCTCTCCAGTTAAAGCCGCAGTATCCACATAGGAAATACCCTCTACTACCCTACCATCTAGTGGAATCTTCTCACCTGGTTTAACCACTACCAAATCCCCTACCTGAACTTCAGCAGGTCTTACTTTAATTAATTGCTCACCTTTTTGTAAATGAGCATAATCTGGTTTAATTTCCAAAAGAGCCTCAATAGAACGACGTGAGTGATCTACAGCCCGGTGTTGAATAGCATCCCCGACTCGATAAAAAAGCATAACCGCCACGGCTTCAGGATAAACTTTAATAGCCAATGCACCTAAAGTAGCTAAAGTCATCAAAAAATTTTCATCAAAAATTCGTCCGCGGAAAATATTACGAAAAGCCAAATAAACAATTTCCCCCCCAATCAACAAATAACTGATAAAAAACAAGATCCCAGCCCAATTAGGGGTAAAAATTAATGTAAAAAAATAAATTATAATACCTAACCATAATCCCATCGGCACTACTCCTTCCTTAATGTCTAATATGGGCTACTCCCTGTGCCAATAAATTAACAATATGCTCATCATCCAAAGAATAATAAATCCGTTTTCCTTCCCGGCGATATTTGACCAACTTTAAATTACGTAAAATACGCAGCTGATGTGAAACAGCAGATTGTGACATTTCTACTACTTTTGCCAAATCACACACACATAATTCTTCCAAAGATAAAGCCCATAATAAGCGGAGACGTGTTTCATCTCCCAAGGCTTTATAAATTGCCGCCAGGCTCTTTATTTCCTCTACATTTAATCCCTGTGCTTTTACCCTTTTTACCGACTGCGGGTGAAAACACTCCTGCCAACATTTTTCCATAAATCACAATTCACCCCCACACATGTGCATATATTCATATGTTACCCCATTTTAATTCCTTTGTAAACAAAAAAAACCGCCTGACGGCGGTTCCTTTTTAATTTCTTTCCGGTTCTTGATACGTTTGAACAGCTAATTGTTGACTGTCAGCTACTACAAGCTCCTGCTTAATTTCACTTAAACGAGTTTGCAAACCTTTGCGGTTTTCGGCTAAAACTTCTTCTAACTTACCTGCTTCTACCAATTCTTTGTAATATCTTTGGCGTGCACGAGCCCTAGCTCTGCCACTATTACTATTGGTAGTCCAGACTGATCTTTGTCCAATTCCTCTAGTTTTTCCAGCAGCTTTATTTTCCTTATGTAACTTATTTAATCCCCTTACTACGGCTAAATGATTGGCTCGCGGGGAATTCGCCAATTTCAAAAAATCCGGCCGTTTTGTTTCCATACATTCTACCTCCTAATTTTTATCGAGCTAATTCTTCAAAAACTCTTTCACTTCTAACCTGTTTATCCTGAACAGCAGCTTCAATCGGCTGCTGATTGGCTTTTCCTTTTGCTTTCCAGACCTCGATGGATTTAACAGAATTACCTCTCTGCTTATAAGCCTCGAGAGCCGCTTCCGCACGTAAGAAAAAGGCCGCATAATCACTTACCTGTTTTGCTTTTCTTTCCGCTTCTAACTTTAAAAACACAGCATCCATATTTGTTCCT
>DUTS01000103.1 GCA_012841935.1 Clostridia bacterium | reverse complement strand
TTTCTGATTTTATTTTTTCTTCTGGCCGCATGAGAAATACATTGCCATAGAGGTTATATTCTATTCGTCCGACCCTTCCAATAAGATTCTTAAAATCTATGGCTGACATTCTACCTAGTAAAGCGAAAAGCTCGCCTTGTTTAATAGAAAGATTGAGAGAATTTACAGCAGTTTTTGTTTGAAATTTCTTGGTTAACTTTGTTGTTTCTATAGCAATCATTTATCTTTCTCCTGATATTCATATGCATCAAAAATTTCCTGTGCAAACTGCAGAAAGCCCTCGCTTTTCATAATCCCAATCCCTTGTGACTCATCGCCTAGAATCAACAAGGAATCTCCAGGACAGATCTTAAATATATCTCTGGCCTTTTTGGGAATCACAATCTGGCCTCGTTCTCCTACCTTTACCATTCCAAATATGTGTTTTCCTTTTGGCTTAAGGCCTATTTTTTCATCATCTTTGGAATAACCTACCAGAGCATCTAATTCCACCTCATATAACTCTGCCAAAGCTATACAATTATTGATATCTGGCACTGTTTTACCACTTTCCCATTTGGCAACAGCTTGCCTTGAAACACCGATTTTTTCAGCAACTTCCTCTTGAGTGTATTTATGTCTTTCTCGTAATTCTTTCAAATTCATACTTATCATATTTCTCACATCCTTTATAAGCAGTATACAACAAATTATAAAATAATACACCAACCTAAGATAACATAATGTGTTACTTTAGGTTTACATTGTAGGAACATATCTTTCAGGTTTTTATTATTTTATACTATAGAAAAAGAATGTGTCTATCTATTGCAATTTAAAATTACATCTGCAAACCTCAAGTTGCATTCTTGGGTAAAAATAGAGTTAAAAAATAGCCGAGTATTCCTCGACTTCTCTTCTGCACACCTCTTTTTGAGTTTGCACACCCCTAAGCACAATAACTTTTAGGGTAATTAAATTGTATCAATCTCTGTAAGATTATATCAATATAAATCACCTTCACCTTGCCATAGTAACTCTTTTGCAAGAGTTTCAATACTTCAAAGTTATCTCCCTCTATGTAAAGGTTCTCTGTGGTATCCCAGTTTTTACTTTCTTCCTTGCAGGGCCTAAGGGTTCCCAGTGAAGGTGTTTGAGATAGGCGGAGAGCTTGCCCCTTACCATTCCAGGTAAAGTTATAGCGTTCATTGCTATCTTCCACATAATTGCCTAATACCTGCTTTAGCTTTTCAAAGTCCACCTTCCCCTCCGTAAAGACCTCCGGGAATATGGTTTTAAGCTTCTCAATATTTTCCCCTTCTATGTCGAGGGTTTTACCATCTAATTTTGTTTCCATCACAGATTATCCCCTCCCAATTGTGAATCCCCTATTTATAACCATTTCTTTCTTAAATTCTGATAGGAACTACCAATGCAGATGATCTTAATATCTTTTGAAAAATACTTAGGCCACATTAGAGATTCTATTCTCCAATGTGGTCTAAAGTTTGCTAATTCTTAATGTGTTTACTTTTTTTATTCGTCCATTTCCTCGGATAAATCTTCTGTTTCATCTTCTGGAAGTAATTTTTCTATTTCAGCTTTAGCCAATAATTCATCCTCAAAAACCCTAAATTTTTCACTTTTATCCTGTGCCAATAATCTTTCTATTAATTGCTCCTTTACTTCCTCAAAAGTCATCTGTTTTTCCTCTTGACGTCCTTCAAGCTTAATAATGTGAAAACCATAGTCAGTTTTAACAGGCTCCTGAGTATATTCCCCAATCTCAGATAAAGCAAAAGCTGCTTCTTCAAATTCTTCTACCATATAACCACCACGGGGAAAATATTCCATGAGACCTTCATTTTGAGTCACACTAGGATCAGTCGATTTTTCCAAGGCCAATTCTTTAAAATCCGCTCCACTTGCTAAAGCCTCTAAAATAGCTTCGGCTTCTTCCTTTGTATCTACTAAAACATGACGAACTTGTACCATTTCCGGGCGAAAAAACTCCTCAGTATTCTCATTATAGTATTCTGCGGGGTCTTCTGAAGGCTCAGTTATATCCTTGGTAATTTCATCAAAAAGTGCTTCGTAAATGTACATAGTTTCATAAGTCTTAAACAATTCCTTTTCTGTTAATTTATTTGCTGTTAAAAACTCCTTATATTCTTTTTTGGAACTGAAATTATCCTTGATGTTCTGAATTTCCTCTTTAATTTTTTTCTTGTCAACCGTAATTTTCCTAGCCTTGGCTTCCTGTAATACCAAATTCTTCATGATTAAGGCCTCTAGGGTTTGCTCTTCCAAAACATTTCTCATTAAAGCCCCATGCTCACCATCCAAATCATAACCATGCATCACAGCAATACGTTCAACCTCATCACTGAGCTCTGTTTCCGTAATTTTCACTCCATTAACCTTAGCAATAACTTGATCCCCACAGCCGGTTAATAAAAAAGCGAAAATTAACACATACACTGCTAATTTTCTGTACTTTTTCATTATTTTTCCTCTCTTTCCTTTTCTCCAAAGATAAGTTCATTATATCAAAACCTGTTCCGCGGAAGCAAGTGAAGATATTTCCGCAATAATTTCTTCCAAAAAGCCCAACCGCTCTGAGGCAGCCAAATTACCCACATTAATCTTCAACTCTAAACCCTCAGCCACGTTAAAACTGACCTTACGCCGATAACGCCTCACCAACTGCATTAAAGCCGGTCCGGTTAAATCATGTTCAGGCTCCCATTTAATTTTAATAATTTTATTTTCTTGAAAAATCGCTTCTATCTTACAAGCCGAAGCAGCCAATTGAATTTTCGCAATCTGTAATAAATTAAGAACCGCTTCAGGCAAAGGACCAAAACGATCCTTTAATTCCTCAGCTAATTGCTGTAACTCAACTTCTTGTTTAACAGCATTAATCCGCTGATAAAAATTAACTTTAACCCCATGATCAGCAATATAAGTTTGGGGAATATAGGCTTTTACCTGCAAATCAACCAATACCGTTTTTTCCGGGGGCTCTTTTTCCCCCTTGGCTTCACGTACAGCTTGCTCTAACAGCTGACAATATAAATCAAAGCCAACTGCGGCTATTTGACCACTTTGCTCTGCACCTAAAATATTACCAGCTCCCCTAATTTCCAAATCACGCATGGCAATTTTTAAACCAGAACCCAATTCCGTAAATTCACGAATCGCACTTAATCTTTTTTCGGCTACTTCTGAAAGGACTTTATCTTTTTGATAAGTTAAATAGGCATAGGCCACACGATTTGAACGCCCCACCCGGCCCCGTAATTGATAAAGTTGTGAAAGTCCCAATTTATCCGCCTGATTAACAATTAATGTATTTACATTAGCAATATCCAAACCAGATTCAATAATTGTTGTACAAACTAAAACATCATAATGTCCTTCATAAAAATCAAACATAACATTTTCCAATAAAACTTCCGGCATTTGACCGTGAGCTATACCTATTTTAGCCTCGGGGACTAAATTTTGTACCTCGGTGGCCACAGTTTCAATATCTTCGACCCGATTATGAACAAAATAAACTTGCCCACCGCGTCCTAACTCCCTTCTTAATGCCTCTTGTACTAATTGTGGACTATATTCCACTACAAAGGTTTGTACAGGATACCTTTCCCCAGGGGGGGTCTCAATGATACTCATATCCCTAACCCCGGCCATAGACATTTGTAATGTACGCGGAATAGGTGTTGCAGTAAGAGTCAACACATCTACCGTTTTTTTCAATTGTTTTATTTTTTCCTTATGCAAAACACCAAAACGCTGTTCCTCATCAACTACCAAAAGTCCTAAATCTTTAAACTGAATATCTGAGGAAAGCAAACGATGGGTACCAATAATAATATCAATTTTACCTGTTTTTAAATCCTCCACAATTTCCCGCTGTTCTTTAGGAGAGCGAAAACGACTCAAAACATTAATATTTACCGGTAAACCTTTAAATCTTTCCAAAAAAGTACTGTAATGCTGTTCAGCTAAAATAGTAGTGGGAACTAAAACTGCAGTCTGCTTATTATTAAAAACTGTTTTACAGGCAGCTCTTAAGGCCACTTCAGTTTTACCATAACCTACATCACCACATAACAAACGATCCATGGGACGCGGTTTTTCCATATCCTTTTTTATTTCCGCAATACACTGCAGCTGATCTTCAGTTTCTTCATATGGAAAAGAATCTTCAAATTCCCTTTGCCAGGGAGTATCCGGGGCAAAGGGAAAACCGCGTGCCGCATGTCTAGCCGCATATAATTTTAACAAATCTTGGGCCAAATCCCGAACACTGCTTTTTACTCTGCTTTTAATTTTACTCCATTCACTACCACCCAATTTAGACAATTTGGGCCGCAGTCCCTCTTGATAAGAATACTTTTGCAAAAGTCCTACCTGAGTAGTCGGTACATATAATTTGTCATCTCCCCGGTATTTAATCACTAAATAATCTCTTTCCATATCAGCAACAGCTAATTTTTCAATACCTAAATAACGACCAATACCATGATTTAAATGAACTACATAATCACCTACTTGTAAATCCTCTAAAAAGGTAACTCGCTTACCATCTTGAAACATTCGCCGCGGAGCTTTCTTTTTGGGCTGATAAAACAATTCATGCTCTGTGAAGACGACTATTTTCCAATCAGTTAATTCAAATCCATTAGTTAAATAACCTGTTGTTAAATAAATTTGACCAGCCTGAAAAACTAAATCCCTTTCACTAATAGTTGTCTCCAAACCCATATCCCAAAGACCCTGCTTAAGGCGTCTTATTCTTTCCTCAGAATTTACCAAAATCACAACTAAATATTTTTGTGCTTTTAAGACCTTCAAAGTATCGGCTAGTAAATGCAATTTACCTAAAAATAAATTAGTTGATTTAGCCACTACTCCAAATGACCGAACTTTCGGCAAAGTAGCTACTTTTTGCGGTAGTAATGAAAAAAAGTAAACATTTTTTTGGTACCATAATTGCTCCATTTGCCGCCATCCCAAATAATTATCAATTTGTCCTGGTAATACTTTTCCCTTTTCCCAAAGTGATAAATAGATTTCTCGCATTTCCTTTTCACGCACCTGACAACTTTGTTTTTGACGATGGGGTTCATCAAAAATTAACAGTGGTGTTTGCAAAAAATAGTCTGACAACATATATTTTTCTTGAATAAAATAGGGCAATAATTGTTCACTTCCGTGGAAAAAATTTCCCTGCTCAATAAAATCTCGCGCGGTTTTCAGTTTATTTGTAAAATTATGAAAGGCTTCTTTACAGCCCTTCTGTTTTAATTTATTTAAAAAGACGTCAGCTTCTTTTTCCAAGTTAGCCCAAGCCGACTCTTTTTTTTCTTTTAAGATAAAAAACTCACCAGCAGGCATCAGGATAATTTCCGATACCTTTTGCCTTGATCGCTGACTTTCCGGAGAAAATAAACGAATAGATTCAATTTCACAATCAAAAAATTCTAATCGATAGGGATCATCCAAGCCCGGCGGGAAAATATCTAGAATACCACCGCGGCGTGAAAATTGCCCCCCTTCTTCTACCCTTTCCACATGCTGATAACCCAAAGTATCCAAATAAGCAATTAATTCATCCAATTCCACTGATTGACCAACTTTTAATTGCCGTCTAGCTTGACGAAAGCAATCAGGAGGCAGCAGTGTTTTACTAAAGGCTTCCCAAGTAGTAACTACCACTTTGGTTTTACCAGATAATAATCCTTCTAAAACTTTTAAACGCTGGTACCGTGTCTCCGGGCTTTGGGCCAAAACTTCAAAAGGAAGTGACTCCCAAGCCGGAAAAAACTGTACTTCCGCAGGAGAAAATAAATTAACGAAATCATCAAAAATCTCTTTTCCCTTAACTACAGATTCCACAAGATAAAGTAAAGGCCGCTGCTGTATTTCCACTAAAAGTGCTGCCCAAAGACTTTTTTGTGAACCACTAATCCCGTAAAAATGATTTGTTTTTTGTTTTTTTACCTCTTCTACTAAATACTTGTATTCAAAAGAAGTTTTCAAATAATGCAATATCATGGCCAATGACATTTTTAGTTCCCCTTATCTAAAAATATTCTCTATTATAGCTTATTAAATATCTACTTTAACTATCCATATAACATTCTTTAATGCAGCCCAATTGAGCTTGTTTCCCGAAAAAGAAAAGGTTGAGCCAGTTCTTTTTGAAAACAAGCTTCACAAATAACTTTTACTATACCTTGACCTTTTTGTAAATCCATAATTAACATTTCCTCTTTTTCGGCTGCTGTCAGTAGATCAAATCCCAACATTGTTTCATTCCAATTAGTTAATTTTATTTCACCTACACAATTATGACATTGTTTACAAAAATAAATAAAATGCATTAAATGGCCCTCGCTTTTTTAAACTAACTGTTAGTCTTTCCCCAAAAAGAGCCCTTTATGCGAGACCAAAAGAATTAAATTTTTGCATAGCCTCCTCCAAGCCTTTCTCACACCAAACTTTTAAGCCTTGTACTGCCCCTTGAATAATTAATTCTAAATCTTTTTTTTCCCCTGAGGTAAAAGCAGCAAGCACATAAGCTTCCGATGTCCAGCCTGCCGGAGGACGCCCTAAACCAATTTTTAATCGACTATATTGATCAGAATTTAACATTCTAGTTATTGATTTTAAACCATTATGACCCCCACTACCACCACTTCTTTTAAATCTTAAATTTCCCCAAGCTAAATCCAAATCATCATGAACGATAATTAAATCTTCTATTTGCTCTTGATAATAATTTAAAAGCTCCCAAACCGCTTCACCACTTCGATTCATATAAGTCTGAGGTTTTACCAAAAGAATTTTTTTCTGATTAATTAAACCTTGACCACACAAAGCCGTAAATTGCTTATGCTTAATTGCTATTTGCTCTTCCCGGGCCAAAGCATCAAGTACCATAAAACCAAGATTATGGCGTGTTAAAGCATAACACCGCCCGGGATTACCCAACCCAACAATTAACTTCATCAATTATGCACTCCTTATCTACAAAGAAAACCCCGGAAACACCGCCGGGGCCCTCTTCCTAACTAAAAAGTTTGCTTACCGAAAGGTCTTCGTGAATACGAATTATAGCTTCACCTAACAAAGGAGCGGTGGATAAAACTTTAATTTTAGGAATTCTTTTTTCCGTATTTAAAGGGAGAGTATCAGTAACAACTACTTCCTTAATTATTGAATTTTCTAAGCGTTGAATTGCCGGTCCAGATAAAACCGGATGTGTACAGCAGGCATAGACATCACGAGCCCCACTTTTCTTAAGGGCCTCTGCCCCTAAAGTTATTGTTCCAGCAGTATCAATAATATCATCAATCATCACCACATTTTTCCCCTGCACAGAACCGATAATGTTCATCACTTCAGCTTCATTAGGACAAGGACGGCGTTTATCTATAATAGCTAAAGATGCCTGCAAACGCTCTGCTAACCCTCTAGCCCGGGTAACTCCCCCTAAATCTGGCGAAACTACCACAAAGTCATCGATTCCTTTATTCAAGAAATACTCGGCAATTAAAGGCTGTCCCCACAAATGATCTACCGGAATATCAAAAAAACCTTGAATTTGTCCAGCATGAAAATCAATAGATAAAATCCTTCTTGCCCCAGCCGCAGTTAATAAATTAGCAATAAGTTTAGCCGTAATAGGGTCACGAGCCTTGGCCTTACGATCTTGTCGTGCATAACCATAATAAGGGATGACAGCAGTGATGCGGCGAGCCGAAGCTCTGCGCAAAGCGTCAATCATAATCAAGAGTTCCATTAAATTATTATTTACCGGTGCACAAGTTGGCTGAATAACAAAAGCATCGGTACCGCGCACACTTTCATTAATACCTACACAAATTTCCCCATCACTAAAAGTATTCACCTCAGCTTGACTAACCTTTACTCCCAAATATTCCGCAATTTCTTCAGCTAATTTACGATGAGCATTACCGGTAAAGATTTTTAGTGCCTTATATTTAGCCACATTAATCCTCCCTTTTATTTTTTTTCTGACACCAATCTACTAAATTTTTTTGTTTACCACGTGCCAAAGCCAATGCCCCAGGGGGAACATCTTTGGTAATTGTTGATCCAGCACCAATATAAGCCCCTTTGCCAATCTTTACCGGGGCTACAAAATTAGTATTACTACCCACAAAAGCCTGATCCTCTATAAAAGTACGACTTTTCTTTTTTCCATCATAATTACAAGTTATTGTACCTGCCCCAATATTAACATCTTCTCCCAACAGGCTATCCCCTACATAACTTAAATGAGGAATTTTTGAACTTTTCCCCACAAATGTATTTTTGACCTCTACAAAACCCCCAATCCTTACATTTTCAGCCAATCTAGTTCCCGGTCTTAAATAACTATAAGGTCCAATAAAACAATTTTTACCTACAGTAACCATATCTAAAGTAGAATTTTCAATCCGAGTACCAGCCCCGATAAAAGAATTCGCAATTCTAGTATAAGGTCCAATTAAACAATTAGCCTCAATACTTGTTTTTCCTTCAAGAATTGTACCTGGATATAAAATTGTATCCAGATCTATTTTTACCGTCCGGGCAACATAGGTGTGAGCAGGGTCAATAATAGTCACCCCATTTAACAAATGTTCATTTAAAATCTTTTGTTGAACAACAGCTTCAGCTGCTGCTAATTGAACCCGAGTATTAATCCCCCAAGCCTCCCGGGAATCAGGCAATACGTAAGTTTCTACAATTTCCTTCTCTTCTACCAAAAATTTAATTATATCGGTAAGATAATATTCACCCTGCAAATTTACCGGGCTTAATTTTTTTAACCCTTCCTGCAAAACATCCAAAGCAAAACAATAGGCCCCAGTATTAATTTCTTTAATTTCACTTTCCAAAGGGGAAGCCTCATTTTCTTCTACAATTTTTTCAATACCCCGCACCCCTTTAATAATGCGGCCATAACCACTAGGATTTTCCAAAATTGCGGTTAAGACAGTAGCCTTAGCCTTAGCTTCCGAATGTTTTTCCCGTAAATTCCGCAAAGTTTCTCCAGATAATAAAGGGGTATCCCCACAAAGAACTAAACAATTACCCTGTGCATATTTCTCCAATAAGGGCAGTGCTTGCCTTAGGGCATGACCAGTACCTAATTGTTTGCGCTGATAAACATAATGATAAGCTTCACCCAATTCCTCTTTAACCTTTTCGGCTTGATGGCCCAAAACAATAATAATTTCCTTTACCCCAGCGGCTTCCACAGCTTCTAAAACATACTTAATTATAGGAACACCGGCAATTTTATGTAGGACCTTAGGCTGAGTTGACTTCATTCTAGTACCCATACCCGCGGCTAAAATAACAGCGACTGTTGTTAATGACAAAATGTTCTCCCCCTTTCCCTCTATTATATTTATACCATATCTTTACCTCTAGAGTCATCCCCAAAATTTCCCCCAACAAAAAAGGAGCCTACTTAACAGCTCCCCCTTTGTACTCACTAAATGGCTTCTTCATAAGCCTTTAAAACAGCGGTTTGAATTATTTCCCGTGCCTCAGAAGAAATGGGATGGGCGATATCCCGAAATTCCCCGTCAGGCATTTTGCGACTAGGCATGGCCACAAATAAACCATTATTCCCTTCTACCACTTTAACATCATGAACTACAAAGGCATCATCAAACGTTATGGAAACAATTGCTTTCATTTTTCCCTCATAATTTATCTTTCTAATCCGTATATCCGTAATATTCAACAAACTATTTCACCACCTTCCCTAGACAAATACATCCCGTTCATCTACTTCTTATTCGTCACAAAAATGTTATTTCCTGCTTTTCTTTGAGAAATTTCCCATAATTTAGTTTTTTCGTGCTGATAACAGTTTTTTCACTAATGCCAAATCACTCGCTTTGTCCACATCAAAACCTATTTCCGGGAAAGGTGAACAAACAGCTACACCCCGCACACCACCCAATAAACGAGCTGCTTCTTTTTCTACATCCTGGAGCGAAAGCCTTTTTAAAAGTAAAGCCCATAATAATTTTCGATTTAAACGGACCACCATCGCCCAAGGTTTTTTTCGCAAATAAATAAAATCCTCCACCAAAGGCAAACACTGCTCTACTACCGCTGATTTAATTAACAGTAAATTACCACCAGTAAAAACTCCTTCCCGAAAACGAATATAGGTTCTTTCCATCCCCGGATATTTAGCTTCACAATCCTCACGTTTAATCAAAGGATAAAATAAATCCCCGTTCAAATAATGACAAGTATGTAAAAAATGCCGGACAGCTTGGGGCGATAATAAGGGCAGATCACCTGTTACCACTAAAATTTGCCGTGTATCCAAAGGTACTTTTTGATAAGCCTTAGTAAAACTTTTTACCAAAGTAGTTCCTCGCGGCACCACTTTTATAGTAGAGGTAGTATAAAGTTTTTCAATTTCACGCGGGCCAGAAATAACAATTTGCTTAATTTCGTCAAGAGCAGCCAAAGCCTCAACCACATATTCTACCATATAATTCTCACCAATTTGAATTAAAGCCTCAGCCTTTAATTCACCAGGACTAAGTTCTGGTTTTAGGCCTCCGGCCAAAACAAGGGCTACCGTCATTTAAATTCCCCTTTACTTAATAAAGCAAACATTGTGGCCTGGGCTCGTAAAATATGCTCCTTCCCCAATTTTTGTGCTAATTCAACATCACGTTTGGCAATTGCCTGCACGATTTCCTGGTGCTCCTCTAAACTTTTTTCCTTACGTCCCGGATAAGCAAGTGAAGTACTGCGTAAACGGTATAAATGCTTTTTTAAATTATTCATGATCCCCATAATTCTTTCATTAGAAGTAGCCTGATAAATTAATTCATGTAAACCGACATCTGTTTTTACCGTCAAACTCAAATCCTCAATAACTAAATAATCCTTTTCTTCGGCCAAGTAGCGCTTCATTTCCTCTATTTGTTCGGGAGCAGCTCTTTGGGCCGCTAACCCACAAGCCAAAGCCTCCAATGAAGCCCTTATTTCATAAATCTCCCGTACATCAGTAAAGGATATTTCGGAAACATAGGTTCCTTTACGTGGAATCACCCTGACAAAACCCTCTAATTCTAATTTACGAATAGCCTCCCGTACCGGAGTACGGCTAACTCCCATATTTTCCGCCAATTGCTTTTCCATTAAACGCTCTCCAGGTTTTAACACTCCTTTAATAATGGCCTCTCGTAAAGTTTCAAAAACTACTTCACGTAAAGGTTTAAAATTATTTAATTTTAATACTTGAAAACGCCGTTCAGTCACTAATAATCATCCTCCCCCGTAAGTCCTTGCTATTTAATGTACGCACTACCTCCACCTGCCAACCGGGTTTGGAGAACCGGGTTATTAATTTTGCTATTTTCTCTTTTTCTTCCTCAAAAACAATTAAAGTAGGTCCACTACCAGCCATGATTACTTTTTCAACCCCCAAATCTTCAATTTGTCTGACCCATTCCTTTAATTGCGGATATAATGCAAAAGTGGCCTTTTGTAAAACATTGCCACAGCCAGCATAAATTTGTGCCTTATTAGCTGTTTGACAAGCCTTAATAACAGTGTTAATCTGCGGCCGCTTTTTTATGTCTACAGCCGCTAAATATTGATATACTTCTCGAGTAGAAACTGAAAAAGGTGGTTTTAATAACAGTAATTCCAATTGAGGGCAGGGGGGAAGGTAAGTTAACTTTTCACCCCGACCAGTGCCAATAGCCGTAAGTGGATAAAGGCAAAAAGGCACATCAGAACCTATACAGGCACCCCAATAAGCTAATTCACTTAATGATAATCCCAAATCAAATAAATAATTACAGCCCCAGAGAACCATGGCTGCATCGGCACTGCCACCACCTAAACCCGCTGCCAAAGGAATATTTTTTTCCAAATGAATCCGCAAACCCGTAATTTGCGGATAATTCTTTGTTAGCAAATTAGCAGCTTGATAAGCCAAATTTTCTTTGGAAGCTAAAGCAGGTAAATTACAGGTTATTTCTATCCCGACTGCCTGAGGAGTTAAATGAACCAAATCATAAAGATTAATACCCTGTAAAAGGGTAATAATTTCATGATAGCCGTCATCCCTTTGCCCCAAAACATCTAAAGTTAAGTTAATTTTCCCATAAGCCTTACAAATAATTTTAAACATAGACCTCTACCTTTAATCTAATTCTATCATGTTTTAACCTAATTTGCTTACTCTAGCCCCGACGCCAAAAGGAGGGCTGTAGTAAAACCAAAACCGCGTAAAGTTCCAAACGACCCAAAAGCATCATAAAAGATAATAAAAACTTTCCTCCAGCAGATAAAAAACCATAATTTTGACTTGGACCCACCCCAGCAAGTCCTGGACCAATATTACCCAAACTAGCTACTGCGGCAGTAAAGGCAGTTACTAAATCAAGTCCTTCCAGTGTTAAACTCATTGTCCCCAAAAAAATTAAGAGACAATAAAGAAAGAAAAAACGCAGTACATTCACCACTACTTTTGGTGAAATGCTTTCTCCGTCAATTTTTAAATCTAAAATAGCTTGAGGATGAAGGGTTTGCTTTAAACCCAATTGTACTTGTTTAAGCAAAATAAGGACTCTTCTAATTTTAAGGCCACCACTTGTTGAGCCTACACAACCCCCCATAAACATCAACACCACTAAAATTACCTGTCCAAAACTTGGCCAGAGGGCAAAATCCGCCGTACTATAGCCAGTAGTAGTTAATAAGGAAACTACCTGAAAAACAACTTCCCGAAACGTTAGCCCAACTTGTGAATAACTGCCAATAAAAATAACGCTTGTCGCAATACCTACCAAAAAAAGATATAATTTAAACTCACTATTACGTGTAAAAACACTAATCCGCCTGGTTAAAAAAAACTGATAATATAGGACAAAATTGGTGCCGGCTAGAAACATAAAAATAATAATAATCCATTGAATCACCGAATTATAAGCCCCGATACTAGCATTTTTAGTAGAAAAACCCGCAGTAGCTATAGTGCCAAAAGAATGACATAAAGCATCAAAAAAAGACAGACCCCCAATCCACAAGAAAACCGTTTCCGCGATGGTCATTAATAAATAAATCAACCAAAGCATTTTGGCAGTCTCCCGCACCCGCGGCCTAAACTTAGCCGTCATGTTGCCCCCGGGGGTTTCGGTTTGCCAAATCCGCACTCCACCTAAATTTGCCGATGGAACTAGAATTAAAAATAAGACAATGATACCCAAGCCGCCTAACCAATGAGTCAAACTACGCCAAAACAAAACACCATGAGATAAAACTTCAAGGTCATTTAAAACAGTAGCCCCAGTAGCCGTAAAACCAGATAATGATTCAAAAAATGCATCAGCGAAAGTAGTAAAAGTCCCCGTAAATAAATAAGGTAATGTACCCACCAAAGAAACCAATAGCCAGGCAAAAGTAACTAAACAAAAAGTTTCTTTATTATATAATTCACCAATCGGTTTAGTGCTTTTTCGCCAACTTAAGCCGACCAATAATGTTATCAATGCAGCCCCCAATAACGCCGAGGAGTCTGCTTCCCCATAATATAATGACCAACCCCATGGCCACAACATAGCTATACCCGTCAAAATTAAAAGAGAACTTAAGGAATAAGAAATTTGCTGCCAATTCATAGCTACACCTTCATTATCCAGTAATATATTTTATCGCTTTTGCTGCTACATCCGGTAAAGCAAACAGAGTAATGTGATCACCAGGTTTTAAAAAATCATCTCCTCGCGGAATAATAACTTCCCGTTCTCGGTAAATAGAACCAACCAATGAACCTCTAGGAAAATCCAAAACTTTTAATTGTCGATAGGCCACTGGTGAATTTTCAGTAACAAGCAATTCGGCCATTTCAGCATGCTCATTACCCAACAGGGTAATAGAAAGCAGATCATGTTCATGACGAATAAAACGTAAAATTCGATTAGCAATTAAAACCCAAGGACTAATCCCAATATCCAAACCCACTTTTTCCAATAAAGCCAAATAATCTGTTCGCCCCACCCGGGCAACAGTACGCCGTACCCCCAAATCCTTAACAATTAGACTAACTAAAAGATTGAGTTGATCATCAGTGGCTAAACTAACAAAAACATCAATATTATCTATACCTTCATTAGCTAAAAAATTAAGGTCAGTAGGATTACCATGCAGAACCATGGCTGTTTGCAACTGCTGAGACAGTTCCACCCCTTTTTGATAATCTGGTTCAATAATTTTAACCTGATAACCCCGTATTTCCAAAATAGAGGCTAAATGATATGCCGTATAATTACCCCCAAAAATCATAATATGTTCCACTTGTGTCCGCTTGGTGCCCAAAAAATGCTCTACGGCAATCATTTCTTTAGTTTTAGCCAATACAAAAATAGTATCATCAGGATAAATAAAATCTTCCCCGCGGGGAATAATTACTTGTTCATCACGTACAATAGCCGCGATCAAAAAAACATTACTTGCTTTCAAATCTTTAATTTGTCGTTTGACAATGGGAGCCTCAGCCGTAATCTTCAACTCTAAAAGTTGTATTTTCCCTTCAGCATAATAAACAACGTCCAAAGCCTCGGGGACATCAATTAATTTAATTATTTCTTTGGCTAAAATCAATTCGGGGTTAATAAAATAATCCACCCCAGGAAAAGTTTCTTTTTTACGTCTACTTAGATAAGCATATTCCGGATTCCTTACCCGTGCCACTGTTTTTATAGATCCATAAGTTTTAGCTACCATACAGGCCACCAAATTAACCTCATCACTCGCGGTTACAGCAATAAACAAATCAGCAGCTTGCACTCCCGCTTTTTCTAGCACACTTCTTTTTACACCATCACCGATCAAAACCTGTATATCCAAATACTCTTCTAAATTTTCTACCTCAGCTTTTTCCTTTTCAATTAAGACTACATCATAATCTTCCCTAGCTAAAATTTTTGCTAAATTAAATCCTATTTTTCCTGCTCCGACGATAATTACTAGCATTTTTATTTTCTCCTTGTTGTAACCTTTTGTTTATAAACAACAGGCTCCATGTTCACCCCTTGTTTTTTTAAAACAATAAAGACATTATAACATAAATCTGATTCCAAACTACCTATACGTACACTTTTTTCTTGATTTGCTTCTAAATTAATTACTCCCCGATATTCCACCGGCAAACGGCGGCCAAATGCATCTAAGCCCTTAATTATTTGAGAAGCCAATGGTGAATCATCCCCAGCCTCACAGACAACATAATAAGCCTGACAGGCTGTATTGGTTTTACAAGACAAAGTAAAGCCCGAACTTCCTACCTGCCAAATTTGCGGATAATTGCTTTTAAAATAAGGCCACACATCCCGCCTTACTTCACCTGTATAAGTACCAGATACAACACGTCCACAAACCAAAGCCGTTATTCCAGGAGCCACAGTCACCTTTTCCGGAAATAATTCAAAATTAACACCGCGGGCATACACAAAAGCCTGGTTAATATTTCCCCAACCAGTAAAAGTAGCCCGGCAAACCACTTCCACTTTTTTTAGATCTACCGCTTCCGCCAAATCTACTCGGACACCCTGTGCAGCTAATGGCAGTGAAAGGTAATCAATTTTACCACACCCCAAATTTAATTTTACGTCTACTCCTTCCAAAACAATTCGCTTAAAATTTCCTCGTAAATCAAGTTCACTACCGCGTGCTACATTAAAGGTAACCTCACTAAACCCCTGTCCCACCAAATTAGCTTCTTCGAGAATTACCGGCACTCGCACCTTAGTAAGACCAATCACAGTAGTACCTTGAGCCAACAAACGAATTTTATGTTTATAGGGGGAAGTGACCACAACTTGCCCCAAGGTACAATCATTAATAATAGCTCCTCCACCAAATTTAGTTTCTCCCCTTACAGTAACATTAATCAAAGTAACAGAACCATCACCAATACCAGGAGCAATATTTAAATCACCATTAATAGCCACATTACGTAAAGTTACATTACGAGTATTAATTAAGACATTGCCCTCAATAACCAATTTATCATAAGGTGTACCATAAACACCCGGCCGATCATACAATTTACCCGCCACCCGGTCCAAAACTGCAAGCAACTCAGCTCTGGTAATGCCTTGTTCTGGATAAAAACAATTACCAAGCTGACCTCCCATATATTTTTTATCCAGAACAGTATTAATAGCCATTGCTGCAGCTAAATCAATTTCTCCTAAATCCTTAAATTGGCTATAATGATCACGCGGTACCGCAGATAAGGACAAAACTCTACCCAAACTTATGGCTACTTGCTTACGAGTAATTATTCCTTGAGGATCTAACTTACCATCACTACTTAAATAACCAGCAGCAATCGCCCGTTTCATTTCAGCGGTATACCATTTGCCTTCTGGTACATCTTTACCGGGATAATCTGCACCTACTTTAAAACCAAAAACCCGATTAAATAAAGCACAAAATTCCGCCTGAGTAATAAAATCATCTGGTCGAAAATGGCCATCTGGATAACCATTTACATAGCCGCGAGCCAACCAAACCTCAATCGATTCTTCGGCCCAATGATTTTTTATATCAGGGAATCCATCAGCCATGACAACTTGAGAGAAACTCAAACCAATGATAAAAAAAAGCATTCCCAGCCAACTTAATTTTTTTAAGTCCATTATTTCATCCCCCATGTTTTATACTATTCCAATTGTAACATATTTAAACAGTTTTTAAAGCATTCGCTACTATTTAGAATTCGGGTGAAAAATTTATTTAACTTTTTCAATAAAAACGGTAAGTTTTTCTTGCTTCGACAACTTGCCCGTGTTATAATAAGTTGTAAGTTCCTTTTTTAACTATACTCCCTCTTTCCATAAAAGGAATTGTCCCTTCCGTGGGGCAATTTCTTTTATATTTTATCAAAGTTTTCCCAACAGTCTGTCATATTCACCCTTGTGGCTCACTTTTCGTATGATGTATTAAATTTGAAAAGGAGCCTTACTATGGATATTCACGAATTACGCTGGATACGTACTTTTTCAAATAAACTGGACCCGGCCTTAAAGGATAGCCTGTTTGATCATTATCGCCGCTCAAAAAGAATACCCTGTTTTTTACAAAGAATTTACCGTTTTTTTCAGTATCGGCTCTGCCGTTTACCAATAATCATTCAATTAGCACCTACACGCAGCTACGAAAAAATTAAGAATCTCCAAGACCAATTTAGAAAACATCAAAAATTAACGATCATTAACAGTCTTTCCACAACCCTCAGCCTACAAAAATTACGAAAAATAACTCCTCATCCCCTCATAAAAAAAATATATTTAGACCATGAAATTAGCACACTACTGCACCAAGCTGTTCCTATCACCAATGTTCCTACCCTTTGGGATAATAATCTTTCCGGTAAAGGGATTACACTAGCTATTTTAGATACAGGTTTAGCTCCTCATCCAGACTTTTTTTTACCCCAAAAACGCTTACTAGCTTTTCGCGATTTCGTCAACCAAATCTCAACACCTTATGATGACAACGGACATGGTACCCACTGTACTGGTCTTGCCGCCGGCAATGGCTACCTCTCAGAGGGTAAATATAAAGGGCCGGCTTATCAAGCTCAAATAGTAAGTTTAAAAATATTAAATAAAATGGGATTAGGGAAAATTTCTACAGCGATCACCGCTTTAGAATGGGTTTTAGACAATCAAAAAATCTATAAAATAAAAATAGTATCCTTATCTTTTGGCTACAAACCTACTTTAACTTATCAAGAAGATCCCTTATGTCAAGCCTTGGAAAAAATATGGCAGGCGGGAATAGTAGTTTGTACTGCTGCTGGCAACGGCGGACCGGAAAAAGGCAGTATCACCTCACCTGGCTTTCATCCCGATTTTATAACTACAGGTTCTTTAGATAATTTAACTACTGTTTCGGAATTCTCCGGAAGAGGACCTACACGTGATGGTTTACCCAAACCCGATTTTTTACTTCCCGGCAATAACCTCATGAGCACACATGCCCAGGGCTCGCTTTTAGACAAAAAACTACCTAGTCCCACCAAATGGTATACAGCCCTTTCCGGCACTTCCATGACCACACCCCTCTGTGCCGGCATAATTGCTCTTTTACTAGAGAACAATCCCACCCTCACACCTACCAAAATAAAAGCAAAGCTCCTACAAAATTGTCATCCCCTAAATGCGATCGATATTTACACACAAGGTCAGGGCTATTTGGATTGCAGTCAAATTTAGACCTAACCAAATACCCACAGGGGATTTTTACTGAATTCCCAAATACCAACTGGCAATAGAAAAATAAATTAAAACACCCGCGATGTCAGCTATTGAGGTTACTAATGGACCACTAGCTACAGCTGGATCAATTTTAAATTTACTAAATAAAAATGGCAGAGACATACCAAGCATACTGCCCACCAAAACAATAACCAACATCGTCAAGGAAACCACAATGGCCACATCGATTCCCCCGCGGAAAATTCCAATCACCGAAACAGCCAGCCCCATAAAAATACCTAGAACAAGGGAAATAATAAATTCTTTTCTAAACAACTTAAACCAATCTCTTAATTCCACATCTCCGACAGTTAAAGCACGAATCATCAAGGTAGCTGATTGTGAACCAGCATTACCCGCACTATCAATTAATAAAGGTAGGAAAAAAACCAAAGCAATTACAGCTTGAATAGTAGCCTCATAATAGGCTATAAAAGCACCAGAAAAAACATTAATAAAGATTAAAACTAACAACCAAGGTAAACGTTTCCTAACCAATAAAAAAGGGCTGGCATCTAATAAATTTACATCTAATTTCCCCACTGTAGCCATCTTGTGAATATCTTCCGTACTTTCTTCTTCAATGACATCCACAATATCATCAACAGTGATTATACCTACTAAACGATTTTCATTATCAGTAACCGGTAAAGCCAATAAATCATACTTTTGAATTAAATCTGCTACATCTTCCTTATCATCTAAAGTATGCACATAAATAACTTCCCGGTTCATAATTTCCTCTATTTTTTGCTCCGGGGAAGCAATCACCAATTCTCTTAACGAAAGTACACCTTCCAAATGACGACTTTTATCTGTAACATAACAAATATATATAGTTTCTTTGCCAGGGGCACCCTGCCTAATTTTTACCAAAGCATCAGAAACTAACATCTCTTTTTTTAATTCCACAAACTCTATAGCCATAAGGCTGCCCGCGGAATCCTCTGGATAATTTAAAAACTTATTAATTAATTTTCGTTCTGTTTCCGTAGAATGTTTTAAAATCCTTTTAACAACATTAGCCGGCACTTCTTCCAAAAAGTCAATTTTATCATCAAACTTTAAATCATCCAGAATATCCCGCAGTTCCTGTTCATTAACCAAAACAGACAACTGTGCCTGACTTTCCGCAGACAAATGACTAAAGACATCTGCCGCAATTTCCTTAGGTAACAGCCGAAAAACCAATAAGGTGCACCTAGCATCAAGCTCATCCAAAAATTCGGCGATGTCTACATTTTGTTCTTTACTTAACTCCTTTTTCAATAAGGAATATTGCCGAGACTGCAATAATTCCTGCATTCTTGTGAAATCCACAACTATCCCTCCCTTTTTTCCATTATTAATCCAGGAGGCCTGCGGAATTTCACAAGACCCCCCTAATAAGTTATCCCCATTTCGCCCCTAAACTTTCGCCTAGGTATACTATCCATTTATTAATCACCTCCAAGTTTTACCTTGTATATTATATACCAGAAACCCTACTTTGCAAAGCAAATCTGGGATAATAAAAGGCCACTTCTTAATTACAATTTAAAGTGGCCTTTTTATCTGCTTCCTACCAAAACCTACAAACCAATAATGGAAAAAACTACTACAAAGATAAATACACCTAAAAAAGCGGTTGCACCTATCGGCAAACGATATTGTGCACTATCATAAACTGCCAGAGGTGGACTATCTGTAGTACGAGGCAGCCAACGTACCGGATTATAGAAAAAGGGAATTATTTTGGTAAGAACTTTCGTACCTTGAACACCAAAACTATTTTGGAATCCAACAATAGCCTTTACCAAACCCCAAATTAAAACTTTAAAAGGTCGGCGATAAAACCAGTCAAAGTCTAAGGCTATTGCTTTGCTGGGCAGCAAACGCGGACGCATTACCCAAAAAACTAAAAATACCGCTAAAAGTAGTTGTAATGTAGAAACAAGATGACTAAGTGAATAAGGTGCATAATCTAAAGGGAAAGGCAGCCTTCTATACAATAATTGCGGGAAAACTCCATAAAGGAAGCATAAAGCGGCTAAGCCCGCCATCCCTAACATCATATTTCCCGGAATTTTATTAACCCTTACTGTACGAGCCGGACCAAAAAACATAAAATAATTAAGTTTTAAAGCAATAGAAAGAAAAGTCCCCACACTTGCCAAATTCAAAAGAAGTTCCACACACGGCAGCCCCTCCATCGAAGCAGCACTAACAATAATGGATTTACTAATAAAACCATTAAATAAGGGGACACCAGAAATAGAAAAGGCACCAATGCTAAAAAAGAAAGCTGTTAAAGGCATTTTACGATAAAGGCCCCCTAAAGAAGTTAATTTTTCATTACCAGTAGCATAAATAACTGCCGCTGCCCCCATAAACAATAGTGCTTTATAAAGAATATGTGAATAGGCATGAGCAGTGGCTCCATTTAAAGCGAATTCAGTACCGATACCAATACCAGCAACCATAAAACCGATCTGACTTACTATATGATAAGCTAAGAGTCTCCTAATATTATTTTCCAAAATAGCATAAAGGACACCATAAATTGCCATAATTACACCTAACCAGATCAATAAAGATTCACCTGGAAAAATGCGCACCAAAGCATATACCGCCGTTTTAGTAGTCAAAGCACAGAGGAAAACACTACCAGTCAATGTAGCTTCGGGATAAGCATCTGTCAACCAAACATGTAGAGGTGGAATAGCAGCATTAATGGCTATCCCGGCTAAAATTAACCAGGGACCCCAACCACCTATCCCAGTCAAGGTACTTACCGTAAATTGCCCCTTGCCCACTTGTAGAAAAATACCTGCCAAAAGGAGACTGCCACCTAATAAGTGAACCAATAAATAACGAAAACCAGCACGCCAGGATTCAGGACGGCGGCGGTACCAAATAAGAAAAACGGAAGCTAGAGCCATCATCTCCCAAAAGAAAATTAAGGTTAGCCAATCCCCGGCAAAAACTACTCCCAATGAGCTACCAGCATATAAAAAAGCAGCAGCCATTTCTCCAGGTCTTTTTACGTGTAGAGCGAAAATACTAGCCAAAAAAGTCAATACCGTAAAAACAAAAGAGAATAACAACGCTAAACGATCCACTTTTAAAACTATTAATTCCAATTGATTAATGAAGGGAATAGACCAAATCTGGCCTGCTGCTAAACCAAAGGTAGCCCCAATAGCCAATAAAGGGAAGAAAAGCATTAGAAATTTTTGTAAACGACGCGGCAAAAGCAGCAAAGACAAACCACCCAGAATTAGAATAAAACCAGGATGAAACTCAAACATGGCCATCCTCACCCCCTTTGGGCTGATAATAGTCTTCATTGCGCATCACTAATTTATTCAAAAAACCTTTAGCCAAAAAAATCAACAGCACTGCACCTAATAAACCGAAAAGAAAATCGAAACCAACAAGAGCATGCCACCAATAAATAACATGGTGTTCAACAAAGGAAATTTCCAGAACGAGTAATAAAAGAAAAACAAAAATGCCTTTGATTACGGTTTTTTTGATAGACACTTTACCACCCGCCTCCTAGAAATTGACCAGCAAAAATACTTTGTGCCGACATCACCGCCAAATCATAAAGACCGCAACCGGCATTGGGGAAAATACCCCAAACTAACGAAATCACTGCTGTAAAAAGCAAAGGCAATAACATCATTTTTTCCGCCTCTCCCCGGTGCTGTCTAGCTATTTCAAGAGTAGGCTTTTTAAAAAAAGCGGCATAAACTATCGGTAGAAAATAGGCTGTACTCAATAAACCACTAATTAAAAGCACAAACACATAAAGCATTTGCCCCTGCTGCAGAGCACCCAAAGCCAAATTCCATTTGCTAATAAAGCCTACCCAGAAAGGCATTCCGGTTATACCTATGGAACCAATGGCAAAGGCCCCCATGGTATAAGGCATTGCCCTGCCTAAACCATTTAACTGACTAACATTAGTTAAACCAGTGGTGGCAAAAATAGCCCCAGCACAAAAGAATAAAGTAATTTTCATCACAGCATGAGCTGCAATATGATAAAGTCCGCCTAACAAACCTAAAGGAGTTAATACTGCAGCCCCTAAAACAACATAGGATAACTGACCAATAGTGGAAAAAGCCAATCTTCTTTTTAAATTATCTTGAGCTAAAGCAATTAGGGAAGAAACAATAATGGTTAATGCCGCTAACCACGTCAATATTTGTGCTGCTCCTAAAGAACTTAAAATTAAAGGACCAAAAACATAACCCACAATCCGTACGATACCAAACACTCCGGCTTTAACCACCGCCACAGCATGTAAAAGAGCACTTACAGGTGTAGGAGCCACCATCGCCGAAGGCAGCCAGCCGTGAAAAGGCATTACCCCTGCTTTAACAGCAGTACCCAAAATCATCAGCCAAAAAATGATTTGTAAATTAACACTACTTGTTTTTCCGGCTAAAAAACCACCTGGTTGAAAATCACCATGACCTGCCAGAAAATAAGCCCAGAGAATACCAATTAAAAATACTTGACCAGCTAACATGGTATAAACTAAATATTTTCGGCCAGCCTTGATGGCCTCCTGATCACGATGATGAGCTACCAAAGGATAAGTAGCAATGGTCAATATTTCATAAAAAATGAAAAAGGTTAATAAATTAGCTGCAAAAGCAATCCCCATGGTAGCTGATAAACAGACCGCAAAACTAGCAAAATAGCCGGTTTGATGTTCCTCCTTTAATTTCCGCAGATAACCGACCGAATAAAAGGAAGTAGCAATCCATAAAAATGCCGCTAAAACCGCAAATACCATTGCCGCGGGATCAGCACGCAAATGTAAGCTCACCCCTTGAGCTATTTTAAAAGGAGCTATTTCCAAAATCTGACCAGCTAAAACCGCTGGCAGCATCGAAAAGACAATTAACGCTTTACCAAAAGCCGCGGAAAAAGTCCAAAACTCACGCAAATTAGGCCTTTTACTAGTGAGCAGAATCAGCAAGGCCGCAACCAAAGAAACTAAAACCGCTGCTAAAGGTCGATAATCAAAAAGTATTTCCGCCGCCATTAAAATCCACCCCCTAAAAGGGCATTTTGTAGAACCCGTGTAACAATTTGTTCATTGGTTAAACCTAAAACCAAAACACCAACACCCAACACCACTATAGGAATAAGCATACTTAAAGGTAATTCCAACCCCTTACTTCTTTTCACCACAGCCCCTTCACCTGACATATAAACATTTTCTATAACCCGGAAAAAGTAAATCAGGTTTAATAAACTGCTGATGATAATCACCAGCACATATGGCCACAAATTAGCCTTAATAGCACCTAAAGCCAAATACCACTTACTAAAAAAACCAGCTAAAGGCGGGATACCAATCATCGAAAAAGCAGCCAAACTAAAAGAACCCATTGCTAAAGGCATTTGTTTATACATGCCTTTCAATTTATCTAGTGAATATTCCCCAGTTTTATAAATAAAGGCACCAGCCACAAAAAAGAGACAACCCTTCATAAAGGCATGATTAACCATATGCAATAAGGCCCCAATAAAACCATAACTATTACCTAAAGAAATCCCCAAAACCACATAACCTATTTGAGCCACACTAGAATAAGCTAACATGCGTTTTAATTCTGACTGGGCAATAGCCATCAAAGAACCGGCAATCATACCTAAAGCCGCTATAATTCCCAAAATCATTAATAGTTTGGATACTGCCTGTGCACCACTACCGATAATTCCAAAATAAATTCTAAATAAGACATAAGCAGGAGCCTTAATCACAATACCCGACATTAAAGCCGATAAAGGTGCAGGTGCAAAAGTATGTGCATCAGGCAGCCAGCCATGTAAAGGGAATTGGGCCATTTTCAAAAGTAAACCAATAGTCATTAACGCTAGGGCAATCATTACTCCAGATGAGTTTAAAACAGGTTGGATTCTTACCGCTAAATCCTGCATATTTAAAGTACCAGTAAGAGCATATAAATAGCCTACTCCTAGTAAATAAAAGGAGATACCCATGGTACCTAATACCAAATATTTAAAAGCCGCCACTACGGCCTGCCGTCCCCCTAAAGCAATCAAACCATAAGTAGCTAAAGAAGATATTTCAAAAAAGACATATAAATTAAAAACGTCTCCAGATACCGACATCCCTAAAAGTCCAGCAGTAGCCAATAAATGAAGGCCATAACCGCCTCCCTCTTTATACCATTTTTCGGCTTTAAAAAATTCCGCAGCATAGACCAGTACCCAAAAACTTAGTGTGGCAATCAAAGTCGCCAAAAAACCAGAAAGAGGATCAATTACGTATTCAATTCCCCAAGGTGGGGCCCAATTACCAAAGGCATAGTGCCAAGGACCTGTTTCCAAAACTTGCTTTAATACTCCTACAGCACTAAAGAAAGAAACCGCCAAAGCAAGCAAAGAAAAACCCCGCAGCAATTTGCGCGAAAAATAGGCTAATAATGGTGATAATAAAGCCACCACTAGAGGTGTAATTACTATTAAAGCTGGTAATTGCTCTCTCATCGCTTCATCCTCCGCAGCACCTCATCTTCTTCTAAAGTACCATAATTCCGCTGAATGATTAATAACAAACCCAAAGAAACACCCAAAGTAGCCAAACTAACCACAATCGCAGTTAACATCAAGGTATGAGGTAAAGGGTTAATATAATGAGCGGCACCTGTCAAACCAGGTAGTTCAATAGGCACCGTACCACCAACCTTTAGGCCCAAAACTAAAAAAAACAAAATCACGGCCACCTGCATAATATTCATGGCCATTAATTTTTTCACCAAATTTTTCTTAAAGATTAAGCCATATGGTCCTAACATAAACAAAAATAAGATTAACCAATAAATTAAATATTCCGTCAGAAAGCTGCTCATTCGATCCCTTCCCTTCTAGCCAAAGCATCCAAGATAGCAATAATCGTTGCCATCACACACAAAGTTACACCTACTCCAATACCGTCTATACCCCAAGCATGCTTTTCGGCAGCAGGTATCATTAAAGGAAATACCCCATATTCTAAAAAATTGCCTCCCCATAATAAGGTTAAAATCCCAATTAAGGCATAAATGAAGGTTCCCATTCCAGCTAAAATTAAAGCTAAATCCCCCATAATATTAAAAGACGCTTTTTCACCATAAATAATACGACTGATTACAACGGAAATAGCTAAAACCGCACCTCCCTGGAAGCCGCCTCCCGGATTACCTTCCGCACCTCCAATAAAAACATAAAATCCAAAAAGAGCGATCAAAAATAGCAAATAACGTGCCCCAAGATCTAAAGCCACGGTACCAAATTGCTCATCCATACTCGTTTCTGTCAAAGGCAAAAAACCTTTTTGCCTTTTTTGAGCCGAACGCAAAAGTGTCACTGCCGCCAACCCGGCCGTAAAAATTACCGTTGTTTCCCCTAAAGTATCAAAACCCCGATAATCAGCCAACACAGCTGCCACATAATTTAAAGTGCCGGTTTCCTCTAAAGCTTTTTCAATATAACGATCAGAAACATGTAGAGAAGCCGGGGCCTGTGGATCATAAAGTGTGGGTAAACCACTGACATTCAAAAACAAAAAACCCAGCATAGATAAAACAATCACAAAGGCGAATACACGCATAAATTTCATCGCGAACTCCCCCTTCTTAATTGTTTAAGAGCTACAATAAAAAAGGTTGTAGAAACAACACCCACCACTGCTTCTGTAAAAGCTACATCAGGTGCACCAGTAGTCAAATAAGTCAAGGCTGCAAAATAACTAAAAGCACTAAATAAAATAATAGAAACTAATAAATCGCGTGCAAAAAGAGCTGCCACCCCAGTTATAATCATTAATAAGACTAAAATAGTAAGAAAAAAGGCTCCCGGCATTATTTATTCCTCCTTTTTTGTCCAGGGTTTTAAACCAGCATGATAAGCAGCCCTAGTTAAAACATGTCCCCCAATCGGACCGGCAACAAAAAAAGCAACCGCAATTAACAATAACTTTAAACTAACATAATTAAAACCATGATAAACCGCAAGTCCTAACACAAATAGGGCTATACCCAAAGTATCACCTTGACCAGTAGCATGTAAACGCGTATAAAAATCGGGAAGACGCAAGACACCCACAGCAGCCGAAATTAGAAAAAAAAGACCGCCACACATTAATAATAGGGCTATTTTATTCATGACTCAATATCTTCCTTTCCTTCAAAATATTTTGCCAGAACAACCAAAGTTACAAACCCTAAAATACCATAGGAAATGGCTATATCGACAAACATATTCACGCGTTTTTCCAAAAAACCATATAATAACAAAATGACAATAGTATTAGTACCTAAAACCGCCAAACCATTTAAACGATCAAAAACTGTAGGTCCTTTTAAAACTCGATAGAGCATTAGAAAAACCACAAGAAATTCAATACCCAAAAAAATTCGAAAGATCTGTTCTGGGCTCATTCACTCTCACCTCATTTTATTCTTTAAAAAGATTCCCCACACGTTGAGGCATTTCTCCCACACCTTCCTCTGGTGCCAAAGATAAAGCCATATCTTTGGTTAAAGCATGAACCGTAAAAAGATCATCTTTAATATCTACAGTAACCGTTCCCGGGGTTATGGTTATTGAATTAGCTAATAAAGCAAGTGCAATGGGGTTATCTGCCCGTTTTTTAAAAGTAACCACACACGGATCAATCGGCAATTTGGGATTTAAAACAATTAAAGCTACTCGTACATCTGCCTTAAAAATTTCCCAAAGCAGCCAGAGTAAATAAAAAAATAGTTTAAAATAAGGCAAATCAAAAGCGGCATAACTTTTCCCCGGTGTATGCACTGCCGGAAAATTAAGAAGAGGTGCACACAACCAGGAAATAATCACAGCCGCCAAAAAGCCCATTATTAAACTACTTGCAGTAAAACTACCTGTTAAAATCAACCAAAAAACAAAGAGAACCAACGGCGGAATAAATAATTGCTTGTATTGCTTAATTCTAGTTTGATTAGTATTCACATTCATCAAAACAAACCACCTTATATTACAAGCTTTATTTCTTTTTTTAGCAAAATTAAAATTTTTATATTATTTCAATGTTATTATAACGCCGCAATCATGTCTTTTCAACATTTTTTTCAAATGAATACAATATCCACAAAGTACTTTTAGGCACTACAACCAAATAATACCACAAATCCCCACTTTACCGCCTTCCAAGAACATATTGAGCAATATTTACCGCATGATCACCAATCCGCTCCAAATTACTTAAAACATCTAAATAAATAGCACCAGCCTCACCACTACAAACCCCTTCATTTAATCGATCAATATGTGCTCGACGCAGCTCCTTTTCCATCTGGTCAATCAAGTCATCCCCTTTAATAATTTCCCGGGCCAACCACGGATCCCGATTTTCCAAACATTCTACCGCCTGAGCATATAAAGAAATAGTCTTGTTAAACATACCCTGAATATCATCAATGGCATTTTGTGAAAAAACAATGTTTTTTTCAATCCGAGTAGCCGTTAACTCCACAATGTTTTCCGCATGATCTCCTACTCTTTCAATATCAATAATGGTCTGTAGATACATATAGGCACGTTGGTTATCCTCATCAGATAATTTTTCTTTAGAGATTCGTACAATATAATTAGTGATTTTCCTTTGTAAATTATTAATTATTTCTTCAAACTGCAAAGTTTTTTCTGCTTCGGCTTTCACCCCGGTAAAAAAATAAGCTGATGTATGCTTCAATGCTTCTGTAGCTAAATCACCCATCCGCTCAACCTCACGCCCTACTTGTCCCAAGGCCACAGAAGGATTTGTCAATAAACGCGGCTCTAAATATTCAGGTTCAAATTTGGCCAAAACCCCTTCACCGGGAATTATACGTGTCACTATAGCTGCCAAAACAGACACAAAGGGCAACTGTATTAATGTATTTAAAACATTAAAAACTCCATGTGTTTGTGCCAACTGCATTTTTACATTTATTATTTCCCATGTACCACCAAAGCCGGGTAATAAAAAACAAATATAATTAGTAAATAAACGAACCATTACCGGGAAGATACCTAATAAAAATAAAGGTAAAAAAATTAGGGTACCCAAAAAATTAAACAAAAAATGAGAAATTGCGGTACGACGAGCCGCTACGGTAGTACCAATAGAAGCTAAAAGTGCAGTAATGGTAGTTCCAATATTATCACCCAGCAAAATGGGCACTGCCTGATTATAGGTTAATGCCCCTTGATAAGCTAATTCCTGCAAAACACCAATGGTAGCACTACTACTTTGCACCAACGCGGTAAAAGTAGTACCTACCAAAACACCCCAAATCGCCCTATTTTCTACACTAATCATCAAATTATGGAAAAAATCGGCATCACGTAAAGGTGCAAAACCCTGGCCCATAGTCTGCATGCCGTAAAAAAGCATACCCAACCCAAAAAGCACCTGCCCCAAATTAATTACTTTCCTATTCTTGAAAAAGAACAACAGAAAAACACCCAAAATTAAAACTGGCAAAGCATATTGTTCCAATTTAAAACCAATCAAATAAGCAGTCACCGTAGTTCCGATATTAGCCCCCATAATTACACCAATGGCCTGATGCAGGGTTAAAAGTCCAGAGTTGACAAGTCCTACTGTTAAAACCGTGGTCGCCGAACTGCTTTGAATAATCGCTGTCACCAAAGCCCCTAAAAGCACACCACGCTGAGGTGTTTTAGTACCTTGTTCCAAAAAGGTACGCAATCTATCCCCAGCCACGTTTTGCAGAGCATTAGACATATATTTAACACCGAAAAGGAAAAAAGCCAAACCACCTAAAGCTAGAAAAAGCATCTGTCGATAATCAATAACCATTTAATATAATACTCCTTTAATATTAAATTTCCCAGCAACATCTTTAAAATTGGGCAATAAACTAAGATTAACAGGTATTTCAAAAGAGGTGATTTTTTTGCTTACTAGCAAAGTCTCTATCAAAATTATTCTCCATAAAAGACGGCTTTACCTTTATCGCAGAGCACAACTTTACAATTCTTATCCGATCGCCATTGGTAAACCCAGTACACCATCACCCATTGGCACTTGGAAAATTATTAACAAAAAAATTATGGATGGACGGCAAGTCTTTGGTACTAGATGGATGGGCCTCAGCAAACCACATTATGGGATTCACGGCACCAATAATCCGTCTAGTATCGGTAAAGCCGTTTCTCTAGGATGTATTCGCATGTATAATCGAGATATTGAAATTATTTTCCCTTTAGTGTCTTTAGGCACCATAGTGTACATCATCTAAAATTCAAACTGGCTAGTAATTAACACTAGCCAGTTTGAATTATATCACAAAATAGGCTTTAAAACTCACTTATTTATTTAAAACATCCTTAAAAACCTCCACTATTTTCAAAGCAGGTTTAATTTGTATTTCTTCCAATCCTGCCTTTTCCTCTATTTCCAAACATAAACTCTGCTCTCCATTTACAAAACATAAAGGTGGAAAAAGCATACACCACCAATTTTCTCCCCGACCTTCACCCAAAACCAACCTTAAAGCCTCATAACGTCCTGCTGGCAAGAAAATAGAATCATAACTTTTTTTCGGAAAATGAAACCAACCATAAAAAGCGTCTACCGAATAATTAAAACCTTCTTGAGCAACACATTCACGGGCTTTTGTCATTAAATTTGGCAACTGATTGACCACTGTTTCCCTAGCCTCACCTAAATCTTGCAAATCCCCTAATTCCTTTTGCAATAAACAAATTATTTCATCCCGCACCCGATATTTTAAGGCCTGATCAATTTCACTATTACTATGTGCCAAAATATGCAGCCTAATCACAGGTGGTGTACTTGGCCACAGCAATAACACTCCCAAGCCTACTAATAAAATAAAACCGAGCAAGATTTTTTTCACAAACACCACCCTCTCTCTACCTCTAGTCTGACCCAATTCAAAACATTTTAATCATTAAAAAGACCAGCCACCTCAGGTCAAAGCCTGATTGTGACTGGTTTCTTTTTAACCTAAACCCGGACAGGGTACTTTAATTACTTGCCCCACGGAAAGTGTATTAGGATCGGCAATTCCCGGATTAACGGCCATAATTTGCTGCACTGTAACCCCATGTTGTGTGGCAATAGTAAAGAGTGTATCCCCTCTTTGAACTACATAATCAAAAGTTTCTCCAGGGGGACAGATCGCCGGTTCCTCAAGGGGTCTTACTGCGGTTACCACGGTAATTTCCTCCGAAGCAGTAACTCTAGCCCTAATTTCCAAAACCGCCGTCTGCCGCCATCTACAGGTGGGAGTCTTTTCTTTAGCCTCCACATTAACATATTCGATACGACCAGAGACACTTACGGCATCACCTTCCTGAGCCCCGTCCAAATGAATAAACTCCGTAAAAGGTTCATCCAAGGACAGTTCCCGCAGTTGATTATCCATAGAAGAAACATAATAAATTTGTTTATGAAGTGTCCCTTTGACAATTATTTTGTTAGGTATGGCTTTACCTTCTAAATCCCTTAATTCTGCGTCTACCTTGCTAATTTTACGAGCTTCAGTGGGTGTGAAAATACTAGCCAAAACATTAACTTGCCGCTCCGCAACACCAATCGCATTTTCAATTACTAAAGTTCTGGTATCTACTTCAGCACCTAATACTGCGGTAACAATGTTGAGAGTCAGGCGTTCACTTACACTGGCTCTTAATTTAATAACCACGGTTTCTCGAACAAATTTGCGGCAGTCTCTAGTAATCAATTCACTATCAATATATTCAATTTCAATATCAGTAGAAATATTAGCTCCTTTACGTGCCCCTTCCACTGGTACAAAAACAGTAAAAGGAACATCAACCGACATTTCCTTTACCTCACCACAAGGACTAAGTACATAATAAATTTGTTTGTGCAAATTCCCTTTAACAATAACTTTCCCGGGAATAACCTTTTCCTCAATATCTTCTATTTCTGCGTCAATACTTTTAATCTTTTTTGTGGCTGCCGGTAGTTCCACTAAACTATCACTAATATTATGCTGTTTTACCCCAACCCCAATAATATTATCGATGGTTACCGTGGCAAAGGTAGGCTCAATCCCTTCCCCAAGCACATTAGTGACTACATCAATTTCAACCATTTCAATTACTCTTACCTTTATTTTTAAAATACAGGTTTGCTGAAACTGACGATAACATTTTTTACTATCTCGTAAATAAACACCTTCTACATCACAATATTCTATGGAAACACTTACCCTTGCATCCATTCCCGGTACAGCACCTTTTAGGTGCACAAATTCGGTAACCTTTTCCGTAGGTACAGTATATTCCTGTACATGCCCAGAATAACACTCTACATAATAAACCTGTTTTTTAAGATCTGCCTCCACAACTATTTTATTATCAATAATCTTATGCTTCACATTTTCAATTTTGGCATCAATACTTTCAATCTTTTTCGCCTTTACGGGCAAGGTAATATTACGAACGACATTCACCTGTTTAACAGCTTCCCCAACAACATTTTCCACCTTTAAACGACGCGTTTCAACGGTAATATCCATGCTGACACGACCTCCTTTTCAACTAAATATCTGTGCCTTACAATTATTTTATTACTTTATGATATGAAAAGTCGGTCTTTATTGTGTCTCAACCAGTAAACAGTTGGGTAAACATTTGGCCATAGGGCCCACCCTTTACAATCCCAATTCCTAAGTGCGTAAAATTAGGATTAAGAATATTTTTTCGATGTCCAGGTGAAGCCATCAAATTCTGATGAGCTATCTCTACAGTGGGGCTACCTGCCAAATTTTCCCCAGCATAATTATAGGTAATACCAAATGATTTTAACATCACAAAAGGATCCCCATATGTAGGTGAATGATGACTAAAATAATTATGAGTAATCAGATCAGCTGATTTCAAACAGGCCACTTCTGCCAAGCCTTCATCAAACTCCACAGGCGGCACACCAGCCTTAGCCCTTTCCGCATTAACCAATTCCCACATTTTTATTTCTTCTGAGTCCGCCACTTCCGGAATTTCCTCATCCCGAAGTAGTGGTTCCTTGTGTGAAATTTCCGGCACTATTTCTACCAGAGGTTTAATTTGACGTGCTTTTTTAAAATTTGTTGCCCAAACATTGGCCAAACCCTCAGCCGTAGAATTATTAGCCAAATAATCAGCCGCGGTTACCGTAAGTAATAATTGTTCATCAAGCAAAATTACATAATTCCCCTGCCAAACAGCTACTTTAATTTCACCCTGGGATAACGCCTGACCAAAATTATTTACCCTTTCCCAAAGAACCAAAGCCCGTTCTGAGGCACTTAAACCCTGAGACATCGTACGATAACGCATTACTACTTGTTCATTAAACAAGAATTCATAAACCTCTTGATCCTTTTCATTAGGACGAATTTGCACCACATCTTTACCAAGTACCAAGGTGCGGTAAACTAAATTCTCGGCATAAACCGGAATTACATCCCAACTGCAGAAAAAGAGCATCCCCAACAAAAAGAAACCCAGGCCTTTAAATAAACGCTGTTTCATCGTCCACCTCGCCCCCTTAAATAGATTAATCATCTTAATTTTACGCCTTTGTTTTCTCCCCAGACAAACCCGCAATCTTTTCCTTAAAGATGCTTCCCACCGCGGGAAGCTGCTTAAACATTAAAAAAACCCCTTTTTAATAGAATTTAAGGGGTGTGGCAAAATATGACTAAAAAAACCGCTGATAATTAAAAACCATCAGCGGTTATTCTAATATTTTTGTCACCATCAAAAACAGTTACTTGTACCGTATCTGTTAAGATATCAGCATAAGTAAAGGAAATGCGGCGTTTAACCTGTTTCTCATCTACACAAACCACAAAAATATTGGGATAAATATTTTCCAAGACACCTATTTTTTCTATAATTCTTCGACGACCGCGATTAGCCTTTAGTTTAATTTTATTACCGACAAATGGCTCCAAACCACGTTTAATTTCCGCGAAAACCCTTTTTGCTGACAAAACACCACCCTCTTTCATTAATCAACAAACCAATTATAACATGAGACTAGAGCCTTGTCAAACAAACTAATAATTATACTAAACCGCTTTAGTGCTTGTCAATCGAAAAATCATTTTTTTCCAAGAAAATTTAAATTAATGAAGATTAATAAGGTGATTGGGGATAACCCAAACGCAAACACCCCCTTGTTTCAATACCTCCCACTCCATCTAAACCAGTAATCGTATTATTTAAAACATCTTTAACACATATAGTCTCGTAAATAGAACTATAGGCTAGTTTTTCCGCAATAAAAACCGGATCAAAAGCATGAATAAAAATCCTCTGAGGTGAACTAGCAAAATTAGCACCAGCGGCAATTAAAGCCTCATAATGTGACTGACAGGCCCCGGCAAAAATAATTAAATCATCACGACTCGGTTCATATTCACGGGCTTTGCGAACTGCTTTAAAAAAATAAGCCGAATTACGATAATTACACAAATCTTTAAAGTCTGTAGCATTTTTCAAGAAACCATCATGACCTGTCAAAACTAAAATATTGGGAGCATATTCTTCCAAATATTTTCCTACTAATTCTGGTTGTTTTTTTTCTGGTACTTCAAATCCATCCATTTTAATGTTTAATTGTGCATAAGTAGTTTTACATAACTGCAAATAATCTTTATCACCATCTAAATGTAAAACGCGACCGGGAATTTCATAATAACTAAAACCATTAAGTTGATTTTTTTTTAAATCAGAGCTTCTTTTCAAAAAAAAATTAGTTTTTTCCTCCAAACGGCGTTCAAAAATACGACGCAAGCAGGCAGAATTTTTTTTAATATATTCCTGCCTATATCTGCTGATCTCGGACAAAATTTTTTTCTCTAAATCACACAATGGTGCATCAGCATACAACCTAATATCCACACCTCTTAAAAAAGCCTTTTCCTCATTACCTTCGTGAACAATTTTAACGATACGAAACAAAATATCACTACCATGGGATTTACGGCCTACAATATCGCCTATTTGCAAATGTTCTCGCATTTGTCATCTCCCCATCTTGCGGATTTATTAATCCGCACAATTAGTCCTTTCATTATCATTATAGGTTTAAAAGGGAAATATGGTTCTAAAAAATTGCACCTCATAGGTCTACAATACATAGCATAGAACAAGCTACCACAAAAGGAGGAAAATAAATGCAAATAGCCGTTATCCCTGCTTATAATGAGGCAAAAAACATTGCCTTTGTTCTTAAAAATTTACAATCCTGTAATTTACAGCAACTTATTTTTGTGGCTAATGGCTGTACAGATTGTACCGAAAATAAAATCCTACAAATAAATTCCCCGCAAAACATTGACTTAATCTCCTTTCCCGTCCCCTTAGGTTTAGATATACCTAGGGCCGTGGGAGCTGCATATGCTAAACAATACAAGCCCACAGCCCTACTTTTTCTTGATGGTGATATGTGTGGTCCACTTGGTTCTACATTACAAAATTTACTTAAAGGAATTAAACAAGGGTTAGATTTAGCCTTAACCAATTGTTATCCTACTCCCGCCACCACTGATCTAGCCAACCTAGTTTTAAAATATCGCTATAAAGTCAATAAAAAACTGGGGCTAGTACCCCAAATTGGTTTAGCTACTCCCAGTCATGGCCCACATGCAATTTCCGGAAAATTATTAACTTCCATACCCTTGAAAACATTAGCCATTCCTCCCCTAGCCCTAGCTTGGACTGCTGAAAACAAATTCCGAATTGGACTGGGGGCCACCATTTCCCACCACCAATTAGGATCACCCTTACGGACAATGACCCATACCCAAAATATTGCTGCCACAATTATCGGAGATTGCCAACAAGCCCTCCACTATTTAGAAGGTACACCTCTTAAAGAAATTTGGCAAACCCCTCAAAACCATACCCCCTATCGCCGACAGCGCCGTTTCGATCTTCTTGAACAATTTCTATCTCACTACTCCTGATTTAAATGCCGCTGCCGCCACAGCCTCTGCCAAAACAGTACTTACACGAGAATCAAACACCTTAGGCAAAAGCCTAGTTTTACTAGGTACAATTATTTGAGCTAAGGCCCGTGCTGCCTCCAAAAGCATCAGTTCATTAATTTCCTTAGCCTGCACAGCCAAGGCACCGCGAAAAATACCGGGAAAGGCCAATAAATTATTAATTTGATTGGGATAATCCGAACGACCTGTACCCACAATAAAGGCCCCAGCGGCCAAAGCTTCCTCAGGTTTAATCTCTGGCAAAGGATTAGCCAAGGCAAAGATGATGGGCTGTGAGTTCATCTTGCGAATCATTTCTCTGTTTAAAACCTGTGGCCCGGAGACACCGATGAAAACATCGGCTCCACTGAGCACCTCTAATAATTTACCTTTTTTTCGCTCCGGATTAGTACTTTTAACTAAACGAAACTGCTCTTCATCTAATTTTTGTGGACAACCCGGATAAAGGGCCCCCTCCCGTGTACATAAAATTAACTTTTGTAAACCTGCAGCTTTTAAAAGTTCCGCAATACCTATACCAGCTGCTCCCACACCATTAATCACTATTTCCAATTGTCTTAAATCTCGCTTTAAAATCTGAGCAGCATTAATTAAAGCCGCCAAGACGACTACAGCCGTACCTTGACAGTCATCATGAAAAACGGGGATACTTAATTTTTGTTTTAATTTCCTTAAAATTGCAAAACAGCGGGGACTGCTAATATCTTCTAAATTGATGCCGCCAAAAGTAGGGGCTAGATGAATAATTGTTTCCACAATTTCATCAACATCAGTTGTCCCCAAACAAAGTGGCAAAGCATCAATGTCAGCAAATTCCTTGAATAAAAAACATTTACCTTCGATTACCGGCAGAGCTGCCTCTGGGCCAAGATTCCCTAAGCCTAAAACTGCTGTACCATCAGTAACCACCGCCAAAAGATTACCTTTAGCAGTATACTGATAAGCCAATTCTTTATTCTGGGCTATCAATTTACAAGGTTCAGCAACCCCAGGAGTATAAACTAAAGCCAAATCAGCTTCATTCTGTAAATTAATTTTATTATAAATCCCTATTTTCCCCCGCAAACGCTGATGTAATTCCAAAGCTTTTTGCCGATAATCCACTAGATTTCGCTCCTTTTTAAACCATTTTTTCTGGTTGAACATATTCTTTAAACTTCGCCTCAGTTAACACCTCTAAAGCAGCAGTTTTAAGAGTTAAATTTTCCCGGATAGCTTTATTAACAATCACAGCCGTTTTTTCATATCCCAAATGCCGACTCAAGGCTGTAGCCAACATTAGGGAATTATCCACATAAAATTGCATTTGTTGCACACACGGTTTTAAACCTCGTAAACAATGCTGCTCAAAAGAAGCTAAACCACTACTTAATAAATCCAAAGATTGCAAGAAATTATAAGCACAAACCGGCATAAAGGTATTTAACTGCAACTGACCTTGACTGGCAGCAAGGGAAATACTTAAATCATTTCCCATTACCTGACAGGCAACCATAGTTATCGCCTCACATTGTGTGGGATTAATCTTACCCGGCATCATGGAACTACCAGGCTCATTAGCTGGTAATTCTATTTCACCCAAACCACAACGCGGACCACTAGCCAACCAGCTAAGATCATTGGCCATTTTCATTATATCGGCAGCCAAGGCTTTTAAAATTCCATGTACAATTACCAGAGGGGACTGGCTAGTCAAGGCATAAAATTTATTAGAAGCAACAGCTAATTTCTTTCCAGTTGCTTTTTGTAATAATCTCACTACTTTAGCGGCAAATTCCGGGTGTGTACCATAACCTGTGCCTACCGCGGTACCACCAATCGCTAGTTCCCGCAAACAATTCAAATTCTCTTTTAAACATTTCAAATGCTTACTAAAGATCAGCATCCATGCACTTATTTCTTGCCCAAAAGTAAGTGGCAAAGCATCCTGTAAATGTGTACGTCCCAATTTTAACACCTGATTATAGGCTTGGCTTTTTTGGTTTAAGGTTTTTTCTAATTTTTCTAGAACCGGGATCAAGCGATCTTCCACAGCCACTACTCCCGCTAAATGTATTGCGGTAGGGAAAACATCATTAGAACTCTGACCCAAATTAACGTGGTCATGGGGATCGACCAAATTTTCACCTAAAATTTGGTTGGCCCGGTAAGCAATGACCTCATTAACATTCATATTGGTTTGGGTACCACTGCCTGTTTGCCAAACCATTAAAGGGAAATTATCGGCAAAATGACCTGCTAAAACTTCTTGACAAGCCTGCACAATCGCCACAGCAATTTCCTCAGTCAATAAATCCAAAGCTGCATTTGCCTCAGCAGCAGCCTTTTTAATCAACACTAAGGCCCTAATTATTTCCAAAGGCATTTTTTCTTGACCGATCTTAAATTTTTCCAAACTTCTTTGAGTTTGGGCTCCCCATAATTTCCCCTTAGGAACCAATACCTCCCCTAAAAAATCCTTAACTACCCGATAACCCATTACAACCACCCCTGGTAAAAAGAATACTGGAAATTAACCTTTAAGTCCAGCCCCATTAAAAAGCTCCCATTTCCCCACAACAAGGAAATGGGAGCTTTACAGCTAAAATAATTTCAAATCCCAAAAACATGATTACCGATTCTGTTAATTATTGTTCGCGACCAAATCCACTTACTAGTGGCTTTAACCGGATTCCAATAATATAAGGCACCCCCAGAGGGATCAACCCCGACTAAGGCCTCACGTGCAGCTTTATAAGCAGTAGCATTTGGTGTTAAATTAATCTGACCATCAGCAACTGCGGTAAAAGCCAAAGGTTGAAAAATAACACCCCAAACAGTATTGGGAAATCCCGAATCAAAGACACGATTAAGTACAACAGCAGCAACCGCTACCTGACCAGCATAAGGTTCCCCACGTGCCTCACTATAAACTACGCGGGCCAGCCAATCAATATCCTCCTGAGTAAACACTCTACCAGCACGTGATACTCGAATCCCCCCCTTAGTGGGAATTCTTAATACTTGTCCAATGAATATTAAATCTGATTTTAAACCATTGGCACTCTTTAGTTCTGCAAGGGAAACCCCATAATGACGACTTAACTTATATAATGTATCCCCCTTTTGTACCTGATGAGTTACTGCCGCCTGTAAAGGCCAAGCTACTAAAAACAACAACAAACATAAACCTACTAACCAACATTTTCGACTCATTATTTCGCCTCCTCCGGCAACTTAAATACATTTTTTTGTAGTAAGTTGTCAGCCGCACCGTTATTATAAATCGTTCCCCTAATGGGTTCTAGTAGTAAAAAAACCCAAAAAAAGTAACAGGGTAAGTGTACCCTGTTTTTCCTTTTTTTATACCTGCCAACAATTTGCCAAAGCGGCAAATTGCTCCAGGCTCAATTCCTCCCCCCTTTGAGAAGGATTTATCGCGGCTTTTAATAATATGTCGTGCAATCTTGGTTTAGTTAAAGTAGGTTCAACAGTTAACAGTGAATTAAGTAATATTTTACGCCGCTGACCAAAGGCCGCTTTAACAATTTTAAAAAGAAGCTGTTCATCCCTTACCTCAACAGGCGGTTTTTTCCTACGCCTTAGATGTACCAAACAGGAATCTACCCGCGGTACTGGTTGAAAAACATCTCGGGGAACAGTAAAAAGAATTTCCACACAAGCATGATACTGAACCTTTAAAGTAAGAGCCCCATAAGCCTTAGTACCGGGTTTAGCCTTTAACCTAGCGGCTACCTCTTTTTGCATCATTAAAACCATAATTTGACTATTAATGGCCTCTTCCAATAATTTAATTAACAAAGGAGTGGTAAGATAATAAGGCAAATTGGCTACTACCTTGTAATCACCCTGCCAACCATAACAAGCAGCCAATTCCGTTAAATTTAATTTTAAAACATCACCTTGAATAAGCACGACCGCTTCATCTACCATAAGTTTTTCCAAAAGAACACATAAAGCTGGATCAATTTCAATAGCGATAACCTCGGCCCCACTGGTCAATAATTCTCGGGTTAAGGTACCAATACCAGCACCAATTTCCATCACCTTATCACCAGGCACTATTGCCGCAGCCCGAGCAATCTTGGCTAATAAATTGGAGTCAAAAATAAAATTTTGACCCCATTTTTTTTTATAATAAAAATTGTGTTTTTTAAGTAGTTTTTTCAATATCAAACAGCCTCATTCCATTAATTCGCGTAGCCTCAGCTACTTCAGCCACAGTAATTCCTTTAATTGCGGCTATTTTTTTAGCAACTTGAACCAAATAAGCTGGTTCATTCCTTTGGCCGCGATATGGCTCTGGAGTTAAATAAGGACAATCAGTTTCCAATAATAAATGCTCCAAAGGTATTTCACGGGCCACCTCCACGGCCTTACGGGCATTATGAAAAGTAACCACACCACCTAAAGCAATCTTAAAACCTAATTTAATTATTTCCTGTGCCAAAGGCCAACTGCCCGAATAACAATGAAAAACACCACCCACCTGATTACCTTTTTCTTTTTTAAGAATTTGCAAAAGGTCCTGATGGGCTTGGCGGCAGTGAATGATTAACGGTAATCCCAATTCCCGAGCCAGTGAAATCATTTCCCGAAAAACCTTTTGCTGTTGGGGGCGTGGTGAAAAATCATAATGATAATCCAAACCTACTTCACCAATAGCCCGCACACGCGGTCTTTGGGCTAATTCAAATAATTGAGCGGCAGTTTCTTGATTATAATTACGTGCATCGTGAGGATGTAAACCCACCGCCGCATAAATAAAATCATATTTTGCAATCAAGGCTTGATTATACCACGTAGAAGGTTCACTACAGCCAATATTCATAATTAAATTAACACCAGAAGTTTTGGCCCGCTCAATTACTTCCTGCTGATCATTTTTAAAACGCGAATCATCTAAATGTGCATGAGTATCAAAATACATTAAGTTAATTAACCTCACTTCCCGCGGGAAAGTCTTCCGAAACGGTTAATACTTCCAAACGCCCTTTATTGGAGGCTGTCAAAAGCATTCCTTCCGATAAAACCCCACGCAATTTAACCGGTTTTAAATTAGTAACCACAATAATCTTTCTACCTACTAATTCTTCAGGCTGATAGTTTTGGGCAATTCCCGAAACAATAGTTTTTATTTTTTCACCAATTTTTACCGTTAATTTCAAAAGCTTATCCGCTTTTTCTATTTTTTCGCAGGTAATCACTTCAGCTACACGCAAATCAATTTTTTCAAATTCCTGAAAACTAATTTCCGGCACAGATTTCTCAACCTTCTTCTCCTGTTTCATTTCCAAACGCGGAAAAAGGGGTTTGCCCCTTACTACTTTTTGCCCAGGCGTAATTTTACCCCAATGGGTATCTTCCCACGTAAGTTCTGGCTGTTCTTCCCAACCAAGTTGTGCAAAAACCTTCCCTGGCAAAGCCGGCATTACCGGGGATAAAAGCACGCTGACCAGCCGAATCACCTCTACTAAATGATACAAAACTGTAGCTAATTTACCTTTTTTATTCTCCATTTTTGCCAAAGCCCAAGGTTCAGTTTCATCAATATATTTATTAGCCCGTTTTACCAAATCACTAACCCGTTCCAGAGCCCGAGCAAAATCCAAACGATCAAAATATTGGGCTACTTCTTTAGTAACTTGGGCAGCCAAGGTCACTAATTCCTGTTCAAGTAGATCCTGTTCTTGAGGAATAGGTATTTTACCGTCAAAATATTTTTCAACCATAACAATACTCCGAGAAACAAGATTTCCAAAATCATTAGCCAAATCAGTATTAAATCTTCGCCTTAAATTTGCCTCATCATAATAACCATCTGAGCCATAAGGCATTTCACGTAACAAAAAATAACGGACAGCATCTGCACCATATTTTTCAATTAAAACTAGTGGATCAACAACATTCCCTTTTGATTTTGATATTTTCCCAGAATCCAATAATAACCAACCATGTCCAAAAACTTGCCGCGGCAAAGGCAAACCAGCTGCCAACAAAATCGTGGGCCAAATCACAGTATGAAATCGAACAATATCTTTACCTACCAAATGCAAATCAGCTGGCCAGTATTTTTGAAATAATTCATCTTCGCGAGTGCTATAACCTAAAGCACTAATATAATTTACTAAAGCGTCAAACCAAACATAAATAACGTGTTTTTGATTAAAGGGCACCGGTATACCCCATTGAAAAGTTGTCCGCGAAACACATAAATCCTCCAACCCACTAGTAATAAAATTAATCATCTCCTTACGCCGCGAGATGGGCTGAATAAATTCAGGGTTTTCACGGATATGCTCCAATAAAGGCTGAGCATATTTTGACATCCTAAAAAAATAGGCCTCTTCTTTGATTAATTCCACTTCTCGCTGACAATCTGGACATAAATTGCCTGCAAGCAATTGTCTTTGTGTAAAAAAGGTTTCACAAGGAGTACAATACCAACCTTCATAAGTAGAAAGATAAATATCCCCTTGTTCATATATTTTGCGAAATAAAGCTTGTACTACCTGATGGTGTCTTTTTTCTGTGGTACGAATAAAATCATCATAGGAAATCATTAATTTTTCCCATAAATCCTTAAAACCAGCCACAATTTTATCCACATATTCCTGTGGTTCTTCTCCAGCTTCACGTGCACTTTGCTCAATTTTTAAACCATGTTCATCTGAACCAGTTAAAAAATATGTCGAAAAACCTTGTAAACGTTTGAAACGTACCAAGGCATCGGCCATTACAGTTGTTAAAGCATGACCAATATGTAAATCTGCACTTGGATAATAAATTGGGGTAGTAAGATAAAATGTTTCTTTTTCCATTTTAATAGCACTTCCTCATCCACTATTTTACAAACAGTATAAGCAACCTTTTCAGGGCTTGTCAAGCAGCCCAAAAGAAAAGAGGTAATCTCAAAATTATTAATAAAAAATATATTTAGCATTGACTTTTAATGGCATAATTGTTATCATTTAGCTGAGTGCAATTGTCGAATTTTGACGAAGAAAGGAGATGCTGAGATGCGGTCAACTGGTATCGTAAGAAAAGTAGATGAATTAGGACGTATTGTCATTCCCATTGAATTAAGACGAACCTTAGGTATCGAAGAAAAAGACGCTCTGGAGATTTATGTTGATCGAGAAAAAATTATTCTCAAAAAATATGAACCAGCTTGTGTCTTTTGTGGTAGTGCCGATAATGTGCAATATTTCCGCGGCAAATTAGTTTGCCAAGAATGTGCACAAGCCATGTCTGCCAATGCATAATTAATACATAATGGGGGCTTATTTAGCCCCATTTTTGTTTTGATGAACAAGCCTATAGATTTCACGTTTAGCAACCCCTAGAAGCTTTGCGGCCTCCCGTAAGGCTTCTTTTTGATTTAGCCCCTCACGGCGAAAAAACAAATAAACTGCCCAAATTTCCTGAGGAGTAATTTCCTGTGTAGAAACATTTTCCCTCCCGGAAACTATTAATGTAAATTCCCCTCTGGGAGGACGTTTTTCCCAATAATTAATTAAATCAGCAAAAAAACCAGATTGATATTCCTCAAATTTTTTGGTCAATTCTCTACCTAAACAACACCTACGTTCCCCGAAAAATTCCTTTAGGGTTTTTAAAGTAGCTAACAAATGATGTGGAGCAATATAAAAAATAAGAGTGCGTTTTTCCCATTTTAGTTCTTGGAGCAATTCTTCTTTTGCTTTTTTTTGTACTGGTAAAAATCCCAGAAAAACAAAACTACCACAATCCAAACCCGAAGCTACTAAAGCCGTAAGGCAGGCTGTGGGACCAGGGATAACCATCACCGGGATTTCATTTTGCACACATAATTTTACTAATTCCTCACCTGGATCGGAAATACCCGGCAAACCCGCGTCTGAAACCAAGGCAAGTTCAATTCCGGATTTTAATTTTTCAATTAAATAGGGACCTTTACTATTTTTATTATGTTCATGATAACTAGTCAGTGGTTTTTTAATTTGAAAATGATTTAATAATTTTTGAGTATGCCGTGTATCCTCAGCAGCAATTAAAGCAACCTTTCGTAATGTTTCTAAAGCCCGTAAGGTTATATCTTGTAAATTCCCGATAGGTGTACCTACCAAAAATAAGGTACCCTTTTTATTTTTTCCCAAAACAACCGCTCCTTATAATTTACGTAAAAAACCAACACAAAATAGACAATCCTCTTGACGGGCCTGCCCAAAATGCAGATGGCAAATATGAAAACCCTCTTCATATAATTTAAGCAGGTTATCATAACCTTGGCCCTGAATTTTAGCCACATTTTTTTCCACAGCTGCTTTATCCTCATCAGTATAACTACATAACAAACGTCTCAAACGTTCATTTTCTTCTTCTAAAGTAAAAGCTAACATTTTTAAGGCAGTTACTTCAGCTAATAAAGCCTGCTGTTTTTCTTCTAATTCAATTAAACGTTCCGTTAATTTCATCTGACAACAACCTCTTCCTAATTAACTAGATTCTTCAGTTTCTCCTTTAGCCTGATAACAGACCTTTTCATAATTTAAACAACACATCAATCGACCACAAATTCCCGATATTTTGGAAGGATTTAATGATAAGTTTTGCTCCTTGGCCATTCTAATAGAAACTGGTTCAAAATCACCTAAAAAAGTAGCACAACATAATTCTCGACCACAGGAACCAAGCCCTCCTAAAAATTTAGCTTCATCCCGGACCCCAATTTGCCGAAGTTCAATACGGGTTCGAAATACAGAGGCTAAATCTTTGACTAATTCCCTAAAATCTACGCGTCCGTCTGCCGTAAAATAAAAAACTATTTTACTGGCATCGAAACTATACTCGACATCCACTAGGTGCATTGGTAGACCATGTTTTTTAATTTTTTCCAAACAAATTTCAGCAGCCCAATCTTCTTTGGCCCGATTTTCCTCAAGGTCCTGCAAGTCCTTTTCGGTAGCAATTCTAAGCACCTTTTTTAACGGCAAAATAACATCCTCTGTCAGGACACTGCGTTTCTCTATAATCACTTCCCCTAATTCCGCACCACGAACTGTTTCCACAATTACCGGTGTACCCTTAGGTAATACAAAATCGATTGGATCAAAATAATAAATTTTCCCTACAGGTCGAAACCTTACTCCTACTACTTCAACCATAAAGGGCTACCCCCCCTTCACTTTGCTCAATTTTACTTAATTTTAAAAACAGCACTTCCCAAGCCAAACGACGATTTCCTTTATTACGCAAATAAAATATAGTTTGATTAATTTCTTCTAAGGCCTTAAAACAGCCTTTAACCACAGCCTGACTAATTTTGCCTAATTCCCTTTCTTCCACCGTAAGTTCAAGCAATCTCTGATGATAAACAATCAATAACCATTCCAACATAAATTCACTTAAATTCTCATCCTCGGCCAATTCCTTAGCCCAAAGCAGCCATTCCCAATAGCCTTTTTTTTGTAAAACTTCAAACCTTTTCTCTATTTTATCCCCAAAATCAGCTTGCATTATTTGTCTAGCCTTAGTTACTGAACCTTGTGCCAACAATAAAACTGCAGCTGACCTTTCACCTTTTTCCTGAAGAAGCTTACTTAAAATCTCATCAGAAAGATAAGTGAATGCTAATAATTGACAGCGAGAACAAATGGTAACCGGTAATTTACTTAAATCAGAAACCAATAAAATAAAAACAGTTTTTTGCGGTGGTTCTTCCAAAATCTTAAGCAGACTATTGGCTGCCTGATTAGTCATTAAGTCCGCCTCTTTAATAATTATAACCTTATATTTCCCCTCATACGATTTTAAATAAATTTTTTCTTGAAGTGCACGTATTTGTTCGATTTTAAGGGATTGACCAACTGGTTCTACAATAGCAAGATCCGGGAAATTACCAGTAGAAAACTTACGACAAGCCGTACAAAAACCACAAGGCTCAAGATTTTTCGGTTGCTCACAGTTTAAAAGCTTTGCGAAAACCGCGGCGGTTTTACATTTGCCAACACCTGCCGGACCATAAAATAAATAAGCATGGCCAACTCGCCCCTGTTTAAAATCAGCTTGTAATAAATTAATAGCCCTTTTTTGACCATAAATATCGGCAAAACTCAAATTTTACCACCTACTTCATGAATACAAATCGACCAACAAACCGCGGATAGTATCTAATTTAGCCACTAATTGCACTGAATCTTTTTGTTCATCTAAAATTAACTGTGTTAATTTTTCAACTTCCTGATTCAATAGCTCCACTCGTTGATATAATTTACGGCGTCCAGATGGCAGCCAACCAGTTTCCTTTTTCACAACATACATTTGCCCCACAGCCTCATCTAGGAAACTACTAAGTAATTGTTTATAAACTAATAAATCCTCAATGGAAAAAGTTTTTAATAATCGCTGACCCAGCTGATCTAAATTCTCCAATAATAGCTGTAAACGTTCCTGCCAATAAAGTGAACTTTCCTCTTGTAAAATATTTTTAAATGAATGCTGGGCAGCCGCAACCGCCTTATTTTTTGCTACTGTTTTTTCTCCAGCTGCCCATAAACCACGTTCTGTTTTTTTATTACGAATCCGCATAATTTTTCATCCCTATTATTTATTTCTTAAAAAAAATGAGTATTAAATAATTTTTAAGGGGCAAATTACAAGATGTGCAAACAAATTTTCTCTACTTTTAATTCTAACATAAAATCACTTCATTAATGAAGCTCAAATTCTCCTTTTTGACTATTTTATAGATTTGCCAACCGTAATGCTTAGAAATACATTCAAAGTCTTAATATCATCAGATTCCATTTTACATTCCTCCTAAAATGTATACTATTGACAATATTTAGTATATATTATATATATTAAAGGAGGTAAAACGTCTATACTAGTGAACAAAGCATGTCATACAGCCATGCTTGCAAAAATGAAGCGAGCGAATGCGGCTTACTAGTTAAAAAAAATTAATAGTATTGCCCTTCAATCTTCCTTAGGAACTATAGGGATAGCCTAGTGATAGTTCAAAATTTACTTTCCAAATAAAATGTGTTAGCATATTCTGTGTAGCATCTTATTAAAATTGCTCTATATACATATCTTTTTCAAATTAGTACATCATTATTTAAAAAAATAATTATTTTAAACAAGGGGCGAGGGGCTGTTGACATGAAACTATAAAATATTATAGAACCCGCTTGCTAAACTATAACTTTTGTGTTATATTATTAGCAGGAGGTGACAAACAATGAAGCAATATACAATAGGGCAATTTGCAA
>DUTS01000102.1 GCA_012841935.1 Clostridia bacterium | reverse complement strand
GTTTTTCTTGTGGTGAAATTGAGGTAGGTTTAGTAATTAAAGCCGGTAAAATCAAAGAATGTAAATTTTATGGTGATTTTTTCAGTAATGAAGATTTAACCATTTTAGAAAAAGGGCTTGTGGGTTTAAAATATCAAGAAGGGGAAATTGAGGCTTTTTTTCAAAAGATTAATCCGGAAAAATATTTTGAGCGTGTGGAGTGGAAAGAATTAAGCCGCCTTTTCTTTCCCTAAATTTGAGGTGCTGATTATTTAAAAGGGGGTTGGGGAGATGTCTATAGAACGCACTTATGAGGAAATAAATGCCCGGATTAAATCCGGTAAAGTTGTTGTCTTAACTGCTGAAGAAGTTATTGAACGAGTTCGTGAAAAAGGAATTAAACAGACTGCTAAAGAGGTAGATATAGTTACTACTGGAACATTTGGACCAATGTGTTCTTCAGGGGTTTTCCTTAATTTTGGTCACAGCAAACCGCGGATGCGAATGAGTAAGGTTTGGTTAAATAATATTCCGGCTTATGCTGGTATCGCCGCGGTAGATGCTTATTTGGGTGCTACGGAATTACCAGAACAGGATCCACGTAATACGGATTATCCGGGAGAATTTCGTTATGGAGGGGCCCATGTTATAGAAGATTTGGTAGCTGGGAAAGAAGTATTGCTTAGGGCTGTTAGTTATGGTACTGATTGTTATCCCCTAACTAAATTGGAAAAGAAAATTTCTTTAAAAACGATTAATGAGGCACTTTTATTTAATCCACGTAATTGTTATCAAAACTATAATTGTGCGGTTAATTCTACTGAACATTTAATTTATACTTATTTAGGGGCATTAAAACCTAATTTCGGAAATGCAATGTATTCTACTTCTGGTCAATTAAGTCCTTTGTTAAAAGATCCCTATTTCCGAACAATTGGTATCGGTACACGTATTTTTTTGGGTGGGGGTAAAGGTTATGTTGTCTGGCATGGGACACAACATGCTCCTGGCTTTTTAAAAGATGAAGCTGGTAATAAGCTAACTGCCAGTGGTGGTACTTTGGCTGTTATGGGTGATTTAAAACAAATGAGTCCACGTTGGTTGGTGGGTACTAGTTATGTTGGTTATGGTGCTACCTTAACTGTGGGTATTGGGATTCCCCTACCTATTTTAAATGAAGATATTTTAGTGGAGGCGGCTAAAAGTGATGCTGAATTATATGCTCCTGTTGTTGACTATGGAAAAGCCTATCCACAAGGGGAAGCGGAAAATTTAGGTTTAGTTAGTTATGCTCAATTAAAAAGTGGTGAAATTGAAATACACGGGAAAAAAATAGCAACTGCTTCTGTGAGCAGTTATTATCGGGCACGGGAAATAGCTTGGCAGTTAAAAGATTGGATTAGTAAAGGTGAATTTTTGTTGGGGAAACCCAGTCAATTATTACCCGGCCCGGATAAAGGGGAGTGAAAAAATGGCACCGGAAAGAATCGTACTGCGTTTTTCGGAGGAAATAGCTGATCAACCGATCATTTATCATTTAGTACGTGATTATGATTTAGTAATTAATATTTTGAAAGCTAGTATTAATCCCCATAAGGAAGGAACAATGGTTTTGGAGTTAAGTGGAGAGCGTTATGCTGAAGGCATTCAATATTTAAAAGAACAAGGTGTGGTCGTCCGTTTACTAACACAAGAAGTAATTAGAAATGAAACTAAATGTACTCACTGCGGAAATTGTACGGTTCACTGTCCTACTGAGGCTCTATATGTTGAACGACCTTCTATGGAGATTAAATTTAATGGGGAGGCGTGTATTGTTTGTTTAATGTGTGTTAAAATTTGTCCGGTTCATGCCATGGAGGTTAAGATTTAGGTGATTTATGAACCGCGTCATTACCGCAGTTGGTATCGCCAAAAAGATCTATATCATTTTCGGGTAGTGGTTCAAGAAACAGATTTGGATCTAGCCATACCACGAGAAAAATATACTCCGGAGCTGCCGGGAAAAATTAAGTCCTTTTTAAAAAATGAACGAGCAATATTGGAAGCTTATTTACAAAAATATCCGGCTTTTTTAACCACCCTGCGGCCTTGGACTATTGAAAAAGCAGCACCGGAAAGTGTGTCTGTTATGTCTGAAGCAGCACAATTAGCTAATGTAGGTCCCATGGCGGCTGTAGCCGGTTTTTTTGCGGAGAAAGTAGGTGCATATTTAGCACAGTTTTCGTCTGAGGTGCTAGTGGAAAATGGTGGAGATTTATGGTTAAAAACTAAGCAGCGGCGGAAAATAAGTATTTATGCAGGAACTTCTCCTTTTTCCGGATGTATTGGTTTGGAAATTGAGCCTGCCGAGACACCACTGGGTGTTTGTACTTCTTCTGGTACAGTAGGACATAGCTTTAGTTTGGGAAAAGCGGATGCAGTAGTTATTTTAGCTACTAAGGCTGTTTTAGCGGATGCAGTGGCTACCGCGGCTTGTAACCGGGTGCAGGCAAGTAAGGATTTAGCTGTGGCTGTGAAGTGGGCTTTGACAATTCCCGGAATCCGCGGGGCGGTAGCCATTTTGGGTGAAGAGATGGCTGTTCAGGGGGAAATAAAATTAATTCCGTTAGGATAAATGGGTGGTGTCATGTGTGGAGGAGATTATTAAGGCAGTTGTTTTGGGTATAGTACAGGGGTTTACCGAGTTTTTACCTATTAGTAGTAGTGGACATTTATTATTATTTCGTAAAATGTTTGGTTTAGCTGAAGCTGGTTTATTATTAGATACAATGCTGCATGTTGGTACTTTAGTAGCGGTAGTGGCTGTTTTTTGGCGGGATATCCTAGAAATGATCAAAAGGCCTTTTAGTCATTTAACATTATTGGTGATTATGGGAACAATTCCTACGGGAATCATTGGGCTTGCTTTCAAGGATACCTTTGAACATTTGGCCACAACCGGAGTGTTTTTGGGTTGGAGCTTTTTGGCTACTGGTTTAATTTTATGGTTGGCTGATTCTTTAAAAGAAAGAGGTTTAAAGGAAATTTCGGATGTTTCTTTTAAAAATGCTTTTTTAGTGGGGACTTTACAAGGTGTGGCTATTATTCCTGGGGTTTCCCGTTCAGGTTTAACTATTTCCGGCTCCC